>PIVW01000083.1 GCA_003353825.1 Chloroflexota bacterium | reverse complement strand
GTTGTCCCTTGTTGGGTCAATGTCAACAATTGTTCTTTTTCCTCGGAATTAAGCTTGATTATGTATCTTTTTGCCATCATGAACTCCTTTTTGAATGATTCATGATACCAGACACCACCCCACCTATCATAACTTCTGTGGTGAGGTACTAGGTGCTTCGAACATCGAGGACTTCCACACTCAGATCCGATAGTTCATCTTCAACCTCTGCCTGCGTCATATCCTGGATTTTCATGGCGACCCTATCGGTGCTGGGATCGGGTGTGGCTACTGTGATAAGGCTCACGAAAAAGCCGCCGGCATTGGTGATGGCATTGATTACATCGGCGAGCATACAGCGGATCTCAGGAATGAGCAGGGTGACGCGCACCCCTGAGCGCCTCGTTCCCATAGCATCGACGGCCATATGGAATAGATCGGTCTGAGTGATGATCCCGACCAGGGTGTCATCCTCCATGACCGGAACGGCGCTGACTTGATGGTCGGCCATGAGCCGCGCCGCTTCTTCTATTGCTGAGAACTCTGGAAAACTTTTTTGAGCTATTTGTTACCCCCGTTTACACAGATGTGAATGAGCAAAACCCCCCTGTATATAGGGGTGCGAACAGCCGTTTTAGACTTTTCCAGAGTTTTCAGTCTATTGGCATATCTGGTTGTGCAGTGACCGGGTTGGCAACCATGCAGTGTTTCACCGATCCCCGACCAACGAGATGATGGGCGTCGATGATGCCAACCAAACGGTTCGCATCCACAACTGGTACACGTCTGAATCTGGATACTGCCAAAAGTTGGCGAACTTCGGCAATCGTGGCACTGGTTTGAACCGTTTTTACCTTTCGGGTCATAAAATCTCTAACGAGCATTCGGGCCTCGCATTCCGTGAGAAACTATAAATGTCGCGTTACTTGAATCCCATCTCCTTGAATACCTCGGCGGCCAGGTCAGGCCGATCAGTAATGATGCCGTCGGCCCCTAGTTCGAGCAAACGGCGCATTTCCTCTGGATCATCAATGGTCCAATAGTGTATTTGCTGGTTCATGCGATGGGCATGGTTGATATATTTGGAGCTATCCAATTGGAACCGACCTGATCTCGTTGGGATCTGATAAGCGTTACCCAGTGGTCGATGGAAACGCCATAGACGTAATAAACTGAGGAGATAGAAATTACGTGTCTCGTTTGGAGTGGTGGCCGTGGCAACATCGGGGGCGATGCTGCGGAAATAACCAAGAATGTCGTTGTGGAAGCTGGCTACAATGGTGCGATTACCCGCATCTGCCGACGTGATTTCCTTGGCCAGCCGATCGGCAGCCTCGCTTAGCGGATCTTTGATGTCGATATTGATTAAGAGGTCTGGGAATGCCTTGTACACCTCGGCGATTGTGGGGATAGTGATCCCCTGATCTCTAAAGGGATAGGTGGCCCCATCATCAGTTGTGAATCGGTAGCCGGCATCAAGGCGCTTAAGTTCTGATAACGTAGAGTCCCGCACGTTGCCGATGCCATTGGTGGTGCGTTCCAGGCTTTCATCATGAACGACAACCAGCTCACCATCTGCCGTCAGGCGTACATCAAGCTCCAAAGCATCTGCTCCCAGTTCGGCGCCATTACGAAAGGCGGGTAGGGTATTCTCTGGTGCTAGAGCCGAACCACCGCGGTGGGCGAAGAGGATCGGGCGGGTCAACAGCATGGGCGGGGTACTGCTCGGACTTACAGTAATCACACGGTGCAGTGCAAAGATCAGTATGGCAATGAAAACCGACAATAAGATGCGAAGGAGGATATCTCGACTCATGAGGACGCCTTGAGCGGGGGGGAGGTCAGCCTGATTGTACTCGACGGTTGTGAAAGCAGACAATTGGGAAAAAGACCTGGTTGAAGCTTAGCGACCTGCTACTTGCCCAAACAGGACCTGATTTTCTCAGCGTAGTCTGGGAACAATCCCAACATACCGAGATAATTTGGAAGATATCATTCGTTTTGATCTCATAAGCGGCTAGGTTGAGCTTGGGCGCTAGGGTATAATCCAAACTCCTTCCGTAACATAATAGAAACAACCAACCGACTTGCACATATTTGTACACTGGAGATGGTCCGATGAGAGTGTTGATGCCCAACCATTTTCCCCTTCAAGGTTCCGGCAGCGGGATTTACACACTCAATGTAGCGCAGGAACTTGTCAAAGCTGGGCACGAGGTGCTGGTCATTGTCCCCGATCATCAGGAGACCACCGACTCTCCATTTCCAACGAAGACCATTCTCTTCAGTAATGGGCAGAACGAACATGCCCAGTTGGATTTCAATTTCCCCTGTTTTACCACCCATCCGCGTAGCACAACCACCTTCTACGAGTTAACAGATGCACAGTTAGCTGCTTATGTAAACGCCTGGCAGCAAGCGGTGGATGAAGCCATAGCTGAGTTCCAGCCAGATGTCATTCACGCCCATCATGTCTGGGTAACGCCCTATATCGCCTATCGCAGCGGCCTGCCCTATGTCATCAGCTGTCATGGCACCGATCTGATGGGCTTCGAGCAGGGGCCAAGATATCGGGAGATGGCCTTGGCCGGCGCCCAGCACGCGCACGCAGTGATTGCGATTTCTCGTCAGGTGCAGGCAGATGCCATGCGCACATATGATTTAGCGATCGAACGTGTACCGCTGATCTGGAACGGTTTTGGCGCCGACATATTTATGATTATACCCGATGCGTCTAAGGCAGCGGTTCTTGGCGAATTGAGTCTGGGTGGCGCCGATAAACCGTTGCTAAGCTTTGTTGGAAAATTCACCGAGTTCAAGGGGATCGACGTGTTGCTAAAAGCGGCCGTCAAGTACGAGGCTGAGATACCGGGCGTGCAAACCCTCTTGGTGGGGAATGGTGTGCTTTGGGATGATATGCACGCTTTGCACCAGGAATTGGGTTTACATAACGTGCATTTTTTGGGACACCAACCGCAGCCCACTGTCGCCCGAATTTATAACGCCGCCGATGTCTCTGTTGTGCCCTCTCGTATCGAACCTTTTGGCCTGGTTGCAGTGGAGGCGTTGGCATGTGGCACGCCTGTGGTTGCGACAAACGCTGGAGGCTTACCAGATTTCATAAACGAGGATGTAGGTGCACTCGTACCACTCGAAGACCCCGATAGCCTCGCCGCCGCCATCATCGACGAACTCCAGAACGGTACCAAGCAGACCAAAGGTGTCTATGCAAATCAGTACGCGTTCGAGGGCTTTACTTGGACCAAACAAGTAGCGAGAATGGTCGATCTTTATAGAGATGCCCTCGGTAGCTAACTCGCCTTGATAAACAGGGAGACACGTTGATGACGACCACCACTGAACGTTTTGCACCCTTTGCCGAGAAAATGACTGCGGAGGATCTTCCTGACGTCGTGGTGAGTACCTTCGGATTTTATTATTCCGAACTATTGCAAGGCGCCACCGGTCTGATCCCCGAAGCTTCTATTTTGCCAGTAGACACCCTGCCCGATGCTGAAACATTGCCGGCTCAGTACACTGAGTCAGGTAAAGCGGCACTATCGCACACGGTTTTAATCAAACTCAATGGCGGGCTGGGCACGAGCATGGGGCTATCCAAAGCCAAATCATTACTGCCTATCAAAAACGGGCTCAGTTTTCTGGATATCATCGCTCGCCAGGCACTGGCGACAGAGATGCCGTTGGTCTTGATGGATAGCTATAACACCAGCGCCGATTCTCTGGCCGCACTGCGTGCCTACCCGCAGCTTTGGTCTGACATACCCTTGGACTTCTTGCAGCACAAGGTGCCCAAGGTGGCGCAAGCTGATTTGAGCCCTGTCGCCTGGCCTGCAAACCCAGAACTGGAGTGGAATCCACCAGGGCACGGTGATATCTACACCGCCTTGTTGACCAGCGGCCAGCTCGATATTTTGCTGGACAGAGGCTACAAGTACGCATTTGTATCGAATGCCGACAACCTGGGCGCTGTCATGGATACGGCTATCTTGGGGTATTTTGTCGAATCTGATTTGCCATTTCTCATGGAAGCTGCCGACCGCACCCTGGCTGACCGCAAAGGTGGACATCTGGCCCGCCTTGCAAGTGGACAACTGATTCTGCGTGAATCGGCTCAGTGTCCGAGCGAGGATGAGATGGATTTTCAGGATATCAGTCGCCATCACTATTTCAACACGAATAGCCTCTGGCTAGATCTGGCCTTGCTCAAAAAAGTGTTGGAAGAGAAACAGGGTGTTCTTGGTCTGCCCTTGATCCGCAATCAAAAGACCCTTGATCCGCGTGATCCTCGCTCTCCCCTGGTCTACCAGCTTGAAACAGCCATGGGCTCAGCCATTTCTGTGTTTGAAGGCGCCGGTGCGATTCGAGTGTCACGATCTCGATTTGCTCCGGTCAAAACTACCAACGATCTGCTCGCAATACGTTCGGACGCCTATGTCTTGAGCGATGACTATCGCGTGATCCCAAACCCTGCGCGTAGCAGGGGAGAACTGCTTGTCGATCTTGACGCCAGGCACTATAAACTGGTAGACGATTTGGATTCACGCTTTCCGTTCGGTGCACCTTCCCTCCTTCGATGCGACAGTCTAACGGTACAGGGAGATGTTCGTTTTGGGCAAGAGGTTGTCTGTATGGGGTCTGTGAACATGTACAATCTCACTAATCAACAGAAGCTGATTGACGATTTTGCCCACTTTGGTAGATAATAAACGTGAAATAGTTACAGAAACAGCGAGTGCTCTCGCTGCATTGTGCTGCTTGTCCTATCCAAGGAGGATATCTATGGCTGATCGCTCTTTGCAATCTAAAACCAAAAAGCGGGATCCGCTAGGCATACTGATCACCGGCGCTCTGGCTGTTTCTAGCAGCTGGATAATGTACAGCAGATTCATGATAGATCATGACCTGCCGTTGCCAAACGCCATGCCGGCTAAACGGGAAACGTATTTTAGCAAACCATACGGCAAAATGTGTTACTATATCGAACGCAAAGCTGAGGGGAGACCACTGGTTCTGTTGCACAGCATCAATGCCGCCGCCAGCAGCTATGAGATGCGGCCTCTGTTCGAATATTACCGCACAAAACGCCCTGTTTATGCGCTGGATTGGCCCGGCTATGGTTTCTCAGAGCGTACCCCACGAGCGTACAGTCCGCTTTTCTTTGAAAACACATTGGTGGAGTTTATCGCCACTCAGGTTGGAGAACCGGCAGATGTTGTTGCTCTATCACTTGGGGGTGAATTCGCCGCTCGCTCGGCCTTCAGTCGCCCGGACCTGATCCGTTCACTGGTGCTAATCTCTCCCAACGGTCTGTCGATCCGACCCGGTGATACATCCCTGGAAAGTCCAGCAACTGGTGGGAGCAATTTCGCCTACAACGCCCTCTCGTTTCCGCTTTGGGGCCAGGCACTCTTCGATTTAATTGCTTCTCGTCGCAGCATCGATTTTTTTCTAAAGCAGATCTTTGTGGGTACTATTGCTCCAGGACTGGCAGATTACAGCTATCTCACAGCACACCAGGCAGGCGCCCATCACGTGCCTCTCCATTTCCTGAGCGGTAAGTTGTTCAGCCCAAACATCGTCAAAGCGGTCTACCAGCAGTTGCAGGTACCGACCCTTGCCATCTACGACAAGGATGCTTACGTGACGTTTGAACGACTACCCCAGGTGCTAGAGCAAAATCCGAATTGGCAGTCACAGCAGATCGCACCGACTCGTGGCATGCCTCATTTCGAAAAACTACCTGAAACAGTCGCTGCGCTTGATGCATTCTGGTAGGCGCTTGGCTGAGTTGCAAGGTGCTTGATAGCTTATGATCTCTGTTAATCTGGATCGAATCTCTGTTACCTACATCGATGAACCCATATTTTCAGAGCTTTCGTGGGATATCCATGATGACCGTAGTGTGGGACTGGTTGGTCCTAACGGCTGTGGTAAAAGCACGCTCTTGCGCTTGATTGCTGGTGAGTTGAGCAGTGATACCGGCTTCACAGTGCGCCGAAAGGGATTGAGCATCGGCTATCTGCCACAAGAGCCGCTGCTCCGCCCGGGCCATACGGTTTTACAAGAGGTACTGGCAGCGTCAACCGAATTGGCACAGATCGAAGCTGACATGGTTCGGGTCGAGAGCCGCCTCTCCGACCCTGCCGTGTATGGCGATGATCGGAAGCTAAATCGGGCTCTTGTGCATCAGGCCCGATTGCTAGAAGCCTTTGAGGAATTGGGAGGTCCGGGTCACGAGAGCCGTGCTCGCGGCATCTTGAAGAGCTTGGGCTTTGCGGATGTGGATTTTGGTCTGGATGTAACGGCATTAAGTGGTGGGCAGAAGAAGCTGGTGGGGTTGGCCAGGCTGTTGGTGGTGCAACCCCATATGCTCTTGCTGGACGAGCCGGACAATCACCTGGACCTGCGCGGCAAGGCATTTTTAGAGCAGTTCATCCGCAACTACAAGGGCGGCGTGATCCTGGTCTCGCACGACCGCTATTTGCTCGACCTGGTCGCAGATGAGATCGTCGAACTGGAAGATGGCGTGCTTCCCCAGTATCCGGGCAACTATTCGGAATATGCCTTTGAGAAACAGCAGCGCTTGCTCAGGCAGCAACAGCTTTTTCATGTGCAGCAGCGGGAGATCACCCGTTTGGAGCAGGCAGCCAATCGCTTGTTACAGTGGGGACGGACCTATGACAACGAGAAATTGATCAAGCGGGGCAAGGCCATTCTCAGACGTGTCGATAAGATCGAGCGCATCGACCGCCCGGTCATGGAACGAAAACGCATGAAGCTGGAGCTGAAGGGCTGGCGTGGTAGCAACAAGGTGCTAGAGATCACCGATCTGGATAGAGCCTTTCCCCCCACCACTTCAGAGAATCCTGCCTCCGGTGCTGGCGAGAACATCGTTTTGGCAGGGCTCGATCTGCTGATCTGGCATGGTGAGCGAGTAGGGCTGGTGGGCGCGAACGGTTCGGGAAAGTCGGTCTTGTTTCGGCTGATCTTAGGGCGAGATGAACCCAGCGCCGGCCGCATCAAGATCGGGCCAAGTGTCAGCATCGGCTATTATTCGCAAGAGCACGAGACATTGGATTACGAGCGTACTCTGATCGATACCATCCGACGCAACGCCCAGATGGCCGAGAGCAATGCCGTCAGTTTCTTAGGGCGATTTCTCTTCAATTACGAGCAAGCACGCGGCCCGGTCGCCAATCTCTCAGGCGGAGAGCGCAGCCGTTTGCAATTGGCCCAACTCATGCTTTCAGATGCCAATTTTCTGCTCTTGGACGAGCCCACCAACAACCTCGATATCCCCTCTGCCGAGGTGCTTGAGGACGCACTGGCCGAGTTTGAGGGCACCGTTTTGGTCATCTCCCATGACCGCTATTTCCTAGATCGAGTAGTCGAACGGGTGGTCGAATTGGAGCATGGCGCTCTCACTGAGTATGCCGGTAACTACGGCGACTATCAAGAGGCGAAAGTCAAATCTGGTTGACGCTGGACTTCCGGGGCGGCGGTCGCTTGTCTGACTGCCTGGGTTCATTCACATGATATGCTCGCTATCCCAGTCAGCGAGGTAGTTCTCTGGCAGACTAAAGCTATGGGGATCAGGATAGTCGGCGCCTTCCCCAAAAATCCCAGATCAACGTTCGGTCGTTTCTAATTATCAAAGGTAAACCCCCGGCTAAGCCGGGGAGACGCGCAGAGTTTGGACAAATCCGGGAGCCTGTAGAATCTCTAAGAAGTGAACCGCTCAAAATTCACAGAAGGAGAAACTACATGGCTCAGTTACGAAGTCTAGCCCGCACAAAATGGGACTGCAAGTATCATATCGTATGGATACCGAAGTATCGCAAGAAGCATCTGTTTGGAGAATTGCATCGAGAGCTAGGGCCAGTGTTGCGAGAACTGGCAAGGCATCGAAAATGCGAGATCATAGAGGGTCGGACGCAGGTGGATCACGTGCACATATTGATCTCGATACCCCCGAAATATGGGGTTTCGCAGGTGGTTGGCTATATCAAAGGCAAGAGTGTAACCCACATAGCCCGGAACTACATGGGCCGGAAACGGAACTTTCGAGGCCAGCACATCTGGACAAGAGGCTACTACGTATCGACGGTTGGCCCAGAAGAGGCCGTGATCCGGAAGTACATACAGGATCAAGAAGGTGAAGACAAGCGAATCGACCAGTTGAGTCCGTTTGATTAAGAAGAGTAACCTGCATAAGAACTTGCGCCTATAGGCGCTCCCAAAAACCGCTTTGAGCGGTTCACATTCTCAAGCCACCGGCTTTGCCGGTGGTCTCTGACTCGGTGGCCGTGAGACTTGAGAACAGTGGAATGCGGCCCAGTATTTGGACATTCCATCAGCTTGACTATTCCTAAAAACCCGACAGGACCGAGTAGATGTTGACGGTCTGGTTTTTGCCCTTGGCCTGAAACTGTCCTTGCTCCTTCGTGTCTATACCGTCGTATATTTGGTTTTGTGTGTTTTGATCGATGAGGATCGGTGTTTCGACCTTTTTGGTATGTGATTCCAAGCGCGCTGCCAGGTTGACGGTATCTCCCACGCAGGTATAGGTGGCGCGGCGCTGTGTGCCGGTATAACCTGCGATCAACTGCCCGGTGGCAATTCCGATGCCGATACGTATCTGCTGCTTGTCGAATGCTTCCTGCTCGACATTGAACAACTGAACCAGTTCCACCATTTCCATGGCGGCACGTACAGCCTGTTCTCCGTGATTCGGTAGGGGGGCGGGGGCGCCGAATACCGCCATCAAACCATCTCCGATCATCTGGTTGACAACCCCACCATGGCCCTCGATCGCTTCGAACATGAGAGTGTAGTAGGTGTTGAGCAATTCGATGGTCTCGGCAGGGGATTGGGTTTCGACGAGTGTCGTGAATGAGCGGATGTCTGAGAACATGACGGTGGCATAAACAGATTTTCCCCCCAGAGAAAACCCAGAGGATTCCAGGTCATCTGCTACTTCAGAGGTAGCGTCTTCGTCGATCAGACCGATTGCGGCGATTTCAGCATCTAGAATGGATTGCACCTTGTCGCCGACCAGACGGGTGATGGTCTCGACATCTAGCTGGCTGGCCATGGCCTCGCCCACGCTGTTGATGATAGCCAGTTCCGCCGCCCGTTGTTCGGTCTCGGCCAGCAAACGCTGAGTCTCGTCGAAGAGGCGGGCGTTTTCGAGGGCCGTGCCCAGCGAGGCGGCGATGGTGGTTAGTAAGCGCACTTCAGATTCGCTAAAGGCATATTCGCGCTCATGATCTTCGATCTGAATGATTCCAAGTACGTGATCACCGCTAATGACCGGCACAGAAATCAACGATTTGGCCGTATCGGTACTCAGGATGACGTGCCCTGCGATTCCGACGATAGCTTCTGAGGTATTGAGTACAACCGGCTGGCGTGTTTTGGCCATTGTCTCAAAAATACCGCCCGGCGTTGGACGTTGCGATGGTACGGTGAGTCGTTGGCCATGTTAGTACTTGTACAGATAGTGGACAAGATGGGGCATTTCTTCATACCAACTGATGTCTAAGTCGAGTGTATAGAAAACCTCGCTCAGTTTATCGCCGACCAGATCCACAATGGCATGAAATTCCAACTTTTGGGCAGGTCACCGAGGTTGGAGCGATTCAGGCATTCGGTCATTTTAGTGAGAACGATCTCGCTCATGGCTGGGTTGTCCATAAGCTGGTGTAGGGTGTCTCCCGGTATTTGGTACAGGGTTGAATCGTCCTCTGCCACGACATTGGCAGTGCGCAGTGAGGCCTTGAGGGCGGCGATCTCGCCAAAGAAATCGCCGGCTGTCATCGTAGAGAGATAGCGATCCTCTTCACCTTTATCTGTAAATCCGGCCACCAACCGTCCCCTTAAAACAAAGTAAGCTTCGTCCCCTGTCTCATCTTGTCGCAGGACAATGTCGCCAGATGTTGCATCAAAAATGCTACCTTTCTCCACCAGATCCCTGCGTTCTGTAGCAGTTAGGGAAGTGAGTGCCGGCAAGCGAGCGACCAATGAATCGAGATCAGCCGTAGTGGCAGGGTGACCTATACCTAGTTGTGGGGCGCTGGGAGCTCGCCGCAATAAATGCAATGTCCGCTTCCATTCAGTTCTCTCTTGTCTGAGGCCGGGAATAAGTACAACCAATAGTGCCCGAGTGAGATCTACCGCCATCATAATCTTGCGCCGGTCGCAGCGATCGACCACGACGCCGGCGAACAGGCCTAACCCTAACGAGGGTAAGGCTGTGACGAGCAACATCAAAGCAACACTGGCCGCCGATCCTGTCATCCTGTAAATGACGATCGAGGCCGCGATCGTTGCCAGAGCGTCGCCAATCGTAGAGATTAGCTGGGCCGACCACATCAAAGAGAAATTGCGGCTGCGAAAAACAGCAAAGGGTGATGGCGAACCTGATGATGCGGATGTGGCGGCTACTGTCATAGTGACTATCCTCTACTCTTTACGATTGACGTGATCGTTCGAATGATACTCTGGGTTGCAATAGGCTGTGTTGCGACAATTAGGTACAGCAACTGCGATTCATCGCTACCAGAGCGATACATATGTTGTGATGATAGGAATGACTCTGCATGTGTCCCACGCGATACTAGTCCAGCGTATGGAATCAGACCTGGTCAACTGGTGTTAATAAATTATACACCTCAGAACTGTGAAGTAAAGCCACCCCTGCGACACAATCTAGATTTAGGCAGAGGGCCAGCAGGCCACAAGTGTTCTCCAGTTGTATGGAGAAGCGAAAATCTTCGATATTCTATATGGCAAAGCTTATTGGCCGTAGTACCAGCAATCGATGATAAAGTTGTTCACACCACCCCACATGAGAAGAAGTCCAGCTAAGGTTTTTTCAGCAAACTTATGATCAAGTTCAACCGGAAAAGGTCTCAAGCGAATTCCTCAATAGCGCCAATAGTTAGATCATTGTCTGTTGGAATTCGCCTAACGCCACAGATCCTTGAATCCACCAAAGTAATAGACTACTAAACCTAGCAGGATGAGCAGCAGGGTGATCTCGGGCAACCCCCGTAGACCCAACCTGAATATATCTAACACCAAGATAGATAACAGACCTAGCACAACAGCCGTTGGCAGCACCACACGCCAGGGTGAGTAAGGAGGACGCTCAGGGTGTGGAGTAGTTGACTCGGTGCCCGTAACCCGAGCTTTCCGCCAAGGTCGCATTCGATACCAACGATTATAATGCTCTCGTTCGGCCGTATCAGAGAGCGTATCGTAGGCTTCGTTAATCTCTTGCATGCGGAGGCCAGTATCCTGTCCAATATCAGGATGATACTTCAGTGCAAGTCGCCGATAGGCTGCCTGAATGACCTCTTCTTCGGCATCTGGGTGCACTTGTAAAATACGGTAGTAATCTTTGCTATAATTAGACATATCTGAGCAAGATGCACATAGTGAAATGCCCCGGCAAATTATTGCCAGAGCATGCATTACATCATGTTATGATTCTGAGCGAGAGTAGATAGGGTCATAGGGTCATAGGACAGGATAACATACGGAACTACGACCTATATCAGGTGTAGACTTCCGCATATTGTTGAATTCTCAGTCCTAAGCATAATAAACTTAGCCATCAACTGCTTCGTGAAATGAATCCTGATCAAGAGAAGATTCGGGATCGGGGTTTGGTTCGAGCGGTGGAGGGGGTGGTGGAATTGAGGCCGCTAGCATTTTGATCTCGCTTGCATAACCGCGCATATCCGCAGATAGTTGCCTTACATCACCAGAAAGATCGCCGGAAAAGCCCTTGAGTTCGGCCAAAATATCTTTCATTTCACGAGCAAGCTGGGCCACGACTTCAGCGTTTGCACGGGTATTGTACTCGACATCTGTCATCAAAGTCGTAAGGGCGCCCACCACAAAAAGCTGAATAGAGCTAATAATGCCAAGGGGTAAGACAGCGCCGCCCACTGCCTTGACGACCGGATCACTGTTTGCAAGCAGGCCAATGCCGGCGATCACGGCGCCGATAAAGAAAATGACGCCCAATGCCTGAAAGAACCAACCGATGGCACGCAATATGCCGTACTTTCGTTGTACATCCACAATAGCGTCTCCAGGAATGTTTGGAAGAATGAGAACTTTGCAAAATCAAATTCCGCTGGTTGGATAGATAGTACGAAAATTCAATTCTGCCAAGCAAATCTATATCAAACGATTATATCACAGATCAAACACCCTGTTAAGCAAGGAAATCGTTTTTCAGTAGTTCCAAACCGTGAGAAGCGCAATGCACTCACGGTTCGCCAATTCGACGGATATGAGCCCATCATACTTGCCTGCTTAAGCCTGCGGTGCACTCGGTCTATGCAAACCCATTAGGTTGTGTCGTAAAAGCAGCGCATAAAAGCGCGTCACCCCAACAAGCCGATACTCCCTAAGTCTGACTCAAACACTAAATTTCTCACCAACAGAGCATTAGAACGGTCGATAATCAGACGATCCCCCATAGGTCAACAAAATCGGGTGCACATTTGTTGCCGTTAGGCGTGCACCCGATTTCGTTAAATGGCTGTAAAAACTGTTCCAATGACTTTAGGGCATATAATCTTCAGTGAGTCGAAATATCCTTCCCAATAGTGTTGAAAAGCAGGCACCGACTCGATCTCTTCTGAGAACGTGAGCCGGTACTATGCCCGGTCATGTTTAAGGGCTGGGGATTGGAATTTCTTCAATGCCTTCAGCAGTGGGGAACAGTAGTACGACTTCTGCACTGACATTGTCAAGTACAGGCAGGAGCATCTTTACAGCTTCTCGCGCAGGGTTATACTCGTCTGTGAAGTAGAGTTGGCTGTAGATATCAGCGCCGTTTGTGAGGTTGTCGTGACTCCAGGCAAGATGGGGCATAGCCTGGTCGTTGGCCCAAATCAAAAGACCTTGAGGCGCCGTTCGTACGGTCAGGTGCTGGATATCGGCATTTTGCATCGTCTGAACCATATCAGGGCCCAATTCCAATGCTCGAAGATCTGCGCCAAGCGCATTACCGACATCTTGTGACGAAACCGACAATACAGAGGGAACACCATCTTCATCATAACGAACATGAACTCTCGCTCGCATGATCTCAGACTCATCCTCCGCAGGTACAGCGCTAAGGCTGACTTCGGGATCGCGCAAGTCGATTTTCTCTGATCCGCTTGTGGGGAATGAAACAGCCAGATCAATTCCTGTTCGTTGTACAAACGGGACAAGTAACTTGACAAGGCCTGCGGTGCGAGCATCAAGCACACCAAACGCCTCGGCAACATCGCCTGTAGCCTTTAAGGCGTCACCAGACCAACCAACGTGTGGCATTGGCTTGCCATTGGCGAACACGTAGAGGCCGTCGCTGGTATGAACTAGTTCGATATGCTGCAAATCTGCCTCATCAAACCACTCGACGTAGTCCGTTGGAACCTGGAATCCGGTTATATCTAACTGGCCAAAGGTGAGCGTTTTCAAGGTTTCTGCATCAATATCCGCAACAGAAGGATTACCCTCACCATCTACCTCGAGTGTAATTCGGGGTAATGCAAGCATGAAACCCCCTTCATCTTCTGTTACTTCTGTTGGGGCGCCGCCGCAGCTTGCTAGCACAATCGCCAACAGCAACATTGGAACCAAGAAATAAAGACGTCTATTTTTCACGACTACTACCTCCTTGTAGGCTCGCTGGCGGTCTCACCAGCAAATGAGAAATGAATGATAAGCACAAAGCTTAGTGTAACTACAGACACAAAAAACTGCAAAACGCTTGCTATAACTATAATATGATAGAATTAGCGTAAAACGCAATAGAATGTTGCACTCCCTGGTGTCTCGTAGGGAAATCGTAGTGGAATCGTCAGCTTGTTTCGGGCTGATTTTTGATTTCTGCCAGCGCCTTCCAGATTCGTTCACTTGTGATGGGCAATGAATCGATCCGGATACCGAGCGCATGATGAATGGCGTTGGCGATGGCTGGCGCCGTTGGTATCAATGCATGTTCACCGATTCCGCGAGCGCCATAGGGTCCATCATCCTGTGGGACTTCGATGATAATGGGATCTACCTTGAGGGGTAGATCCTTAATTGTTGCAATCCGGTAGTCTTGTAAGTTTGGATTGAGCATGTGGCCATGCTCAAATTGCACCTGTTCTAACACACTTGTGCTAAGCCCTTGCACGACGCCACCTTTTATCTGGGCGCGAACAATATCTGGATTGATAGCGTGCCCTACGTCATAGGCAGAGGCTACATGAAGTAGCTGAAGACTGCCTGTCTCATAGTCAATTTCGACCTCGATCGCCTGGGCACCTGTGCTATAGTGAATGATAGGAAGTGCACTATTTTGCGCCTCACCTTGTTGATCGGATAAATCAGGTGAAAACGCACCTTCGCCGACGAATTGGTGCCCAACTCTTTTGCCACGTGTATTCTTGATGCCTTGGTTGAGCATTTCTGGCATAGCTATGACTCTCTCCGTAGCATAAGAGATTATGTTGCCATCAATGATGTCAAGGTTGCCGATAGGCTCATCCCATGCTTCGGCAATGAAGGCTAAGACATTACGACGAACATCCTGGGCAGCTCTCAGCACGGCGTTTCCCATGCTCCAGGTCAATTGTTTGCGTGAGGCAGGATTCTTAGATGAGGACTGATCGCTGTCAAATGGTAGCACGTTTACCCATTCTAGGGGTACGCCGACTTCGGAAGCAACAACTTGGGCAGCCAATGTGTAGAGACCTTGACCCGTGTCTACACCAGCAATGCGGACAGTACATGTACCATTCTCTTCCAATTTAATCCTGGCCGTTGTGCTCTGTCGAGGTGTGATCATCACGGGATTCCACATCGCTGCTAGACCTTTGCCCCGCACCGAATGTTTATCCTTGCTCGGGCGGCTGGGTTGTGACCAGCGTACGGTTTCTGCTGCCTGGCGAATGCACTGATCCAGACCTGTCGCATGCATTGCCAAACCTCTTGGCAGGTCGTCTCCTCCTCTTAAACAGTTGGACAAACGGAATTCAATAGGATCTATATCAACGGCCTCTGCCATGCGGTCGATATGTTGTTCAATAGCCCAATGCACTTCGGCCATACCATTTCCCCTCATCGGGCCGGCCACCGGTTGGTTGGTATAAACACTCAGGCTTTCCACGAGGCTGTTTGGCACGCGGTAGGGCCCTGCACCGACATGGATCGCAGCCCTCACGGCCGCCAGCGATGCATCAGCACTCGCACCGACATTCCAGTAATAGTACGCTTGTACAGCAGTTAATTCCCCGGCCCGTGATGCCCCCATTTTTATGTGAGCGGCTAACCCTGGGCGCAAAAAGGTACAAAGGAATTCCTGTTTACGGTTCAAAACAAGCTTGACCGGCTGTCCAGGAACGGCCAACGCCAGAGCTACGACGATTGCCTCAATAGATGTGTACGACTTGCTGCCGAAACCTCCTCCAACCCTGGGAGTGACGACTCGCAGTCGTTCAGGATTAATACCTAGAGCCTGGGCGATCATCTGGCGTTGAGTGAAAGGAGCCTGGGCTGATGCCCACAATGTGATTTTGTCGGCATCATCTACGAGCGCTACCCCTCCATGCGTTTCCATCGGTACATGTTGTACCCGAGCAACATGATAGGTGTGGTCGATGATGATATCAGAATCAGCCCAGCCGCTCTGTAGATCCCCGCGTTGCATTGTGCTCTGATGTGCGATATTGGAGTTAGGAGTAGGTCGTATATATGGGCTGTACTCATAATTTTCGAGATGCGGATGCAATAATTCAGTGCCGTTTTTGATGCTCTCCTCAACCTCTGCTACGAGCGGAAGATCTTCGTACTCCACCGCAACGGCGGCAGCCGCTGCCTTGGCTGCATCGAGCGTCACTGCTACGACCGCAGCCAGCGGTTCCCCCACATATCTAACAC
>PIVW01001222.1 GCA_003353825.1 Chloroflexota bacterium | reverse complement strand
CAACAGACACCAACACGGGAGAACTAATAGATTCAAGGTGTTGAAGCCCTCTCCTCCGACTCGCTTGTCGCGCTTGATTGTTGATAGTCGTGCTTATCTGCGGCCAAGTGCCCCATGAGTGCCCCACAGAAAAGGGGTGGACACTGATCTGCTATAGCCTCCGGTACAAAGCAAAACGCCCCAGCCTAAGCCAGGGCGTTTTGTAATCGAGCTTGGGAGGTATTAGCTCTTCCGCCGATACTGACAAGTTAACTATTTCTTTCCTCAGAAGTGGGGATACAAGTCAGTTTCGCGTGCGAATCAGCTCTTTGGTGGGGCTCCGGGTGTTCAATTCGTATCATATTGGCACGCCAATGTAACTCCAGCCCATGCAACCGAGTTAACTTGTCAGTGCCGGTCTGCGCTTCTCTTCTGTATTTGCGACACGCAGACAATGGCAGAGATTGCGACACAAATCAGAATCCGCTGGGACGGCTCTGGCACCAGAAATGCTTGAGTGTAGACCACACTCTGGTCTGCATTGCTGAGTTCTGCTCGGACATAGATGCTGTCGGGTGGCAAAGTGCTGACGTCGATACTCTTGGTTTGGGGGTTGGCTTCCCGACCACCTGACAAGTGGGTCCTGGGCAATCCTGGGGGCACAGTGGCATCATCCCCGCACTCCCAACGTGTCCCGGGTGCGAAGGCGCCCTCCGGGCGGCCCAAATACTTGAACCAGACAGCGGTCACATCGTCGAGATCGCACACGCCGTTATCGCTGACATCACAACGGGCCCAGTTCATTCCGGGTTGCGTCGCTCCCCAAATCCCCAGGTAGGAAAACCAGATCTGGGTGACGTCGTCGTTATTGATCTTTCCGTCCCGGGTGACATCACCACACTGACAAGCGTCGCCAATGCCATCGCCGTTG
>PIVW01000082.1 GCA_003353825.1 Chloroflexota bacterium | reverse complement strand
GCGTAGCTGGGCAACAGGTCGTAGTCAATGCCACTGGCCTCTCGGATGGCATCCCGCAAGGGAATACGCGGCCATGGTGGGGTCAGATCGATGTTATGACCATTCCAGGTCACATGCAAACCGCCTACCACTTTTTGGGCAACAAACGCGAGCATTTCTTCAGTTCGCTTCATCACGCCCACGTAATCGGTGTACGATTCGTAGAACTCTAGCTGGGTGAATTCCGGGTTATGTTTGTGGCTGATTCCTTCGTTACGAAAATCTCGACCGATTTCGTATACCCGATCATAGCCTCCGACAAGAAGCCGTTTCAGGTAGAGTTCAAAACTGATGCGGAGATATAGATCTTGGTGAAGGTAATTGTGATGGGTGACAAAGGGTTCGGCAGCGGCGCCACCATAGACACTTTGCAGCACCGGCGTTTCAACTTCTAAAAACCCTTCGCCATCGAAATACTGGCGTAGAGCCCGCACGATATCTGCACGCACTCTAAATACGTCACGAATGTCGGGGTTAGCAAGCAGGTCGAGATAGCGCTGCCTCTGGCGCACTTCGGGATCTTTGATGCCATGCCATTTGTCGGGCATAGGCTTGATCGCCTTGGCCAACAACGTAATTGAGGACGCTCGACAGCTAATCTCACCCGTTTTCGTGACGACCATGGCGCCGGTCACGCCGACGATATCACCCAGGTCCAGGTCTTTTTTGAATAGGCCATTGTAATACTCAGCGCCCAGATCATCCCGCCGTACCATGATCTGCAATCGCCCTGAGCCATCTTCTATGTGCGCAAAGCTGAGCTTGCCCATGATCCGTCGCGAAACCAGACGGCCGGCCAACGACACCTGTTCGCGCTCCCCTAAATCACCGGCTTCGTAACCGGCGATCACCTCAGTGATTTCGTGTGTGCGTTCGACGCGCGGGGGGTAGGGATCGATTCCCCGGGCACGCAGACGCTCCAATTTCTCGCGCCTGGCTATTTCTTGATCCAGCAAAGCCTGTTCGGTTTGAACCGTACTCTGATCCGTCATAATTTCTTCTACACTGGTTGCTCAACACTGGTTGCAAACCGCGTGATTTACCTTAACGGATTCCACGCCTCAGGTATGCGGTTTATTCTACACTAATTATGTCAAATTCCAATTGGCCGCCCGGCGTATCGACCTGTACCTTTGCACCGATTTGTTTTCCGACCAGGGCACCGCCAATCGGCGATTTATAAGATATCAGGCCGTTACTAGGATCAGCTTCGGCGGCGCCAACGATCGTATAGACTTCTTCGTCACCATATTCTACATCTTTAATGGTGACAGTGCGCCCTAGCTCGACGGTGTCGGTGGGCCCATCATTGGCTTCGAAAATGACCGCATGCTTGATCTTGGATTTAAGGTCCTGGACCCGCCCTTCATTCATACCAGCCTGATATTTGGCCTCATCATACCCAGCATTCTCAGAGAGATCGCCTTCTTTGCGAGCCGCTTCGATCTGCTTGGCGATCTCAGGACGGCGGACTTTCTCACGCCATTCAACCTCTTCTTCGAGTTTCTGTAGCCCTTCGGCTGTGATATAGACGGCGCTATCGTTTTCGGTGTTCATACTGCGAACGCTCTCCTGCTACACAATAAAAATAGGCGCTCAGCGCCTTTGAAATCGAATGTCGGTTTTCACCAGGACACAAAAAGAAAGAACTGAGCGGCACGTGGCCCAGTTCTGTCCGGAAAACTACGCATAGTATACAAGACGTTCGTACTTCTGGCAAGAAAGGAGCGCCGTGCAAAGGCACATACGTGGGACACACCCTCACAATTCCTTACCTTTCAACTTGAGCTAATAGCCTCTGATCTGTCAATAGTTGATCAAGATCATCTACCATCTTATCAAGCAGAAGTAGAAGCTGATCCGAGGGTCGTGCTGATAGAGCGAGCATCCCTTCGACCTGATCGATACAGCGGTTGGGACGTTTTGGGCATGTAGCCAAGACATGGATGAGCAGACGCTTCTCGCCCGGATGTGGCATGCGATTGATCGCGAAAAGGATATCGAAGTAACTGGCCAGGAACTCGGCGATTCTGTGGTTGACGCTGACAAGATCGCCACGAGTGATGGCTTTAGCGATCTGCTGACGATAAGATGAGATATTGCTTCGCAACAGAGGATGGTTCTTGGCGACAATGGCAGAGCGTAAGTTCTTGGGATAAGGTTGATCTGCGCTTGCCTTGAGCGAAGCGAACCACCCTGTGCGGTCGAAGAGGATGTCTGAAGTCAACACATTCTGCCAGAAACAGGTACTGTAACCCACCCAGGCCTCCTGACGAACTAAAATGCGCTCGATCTGTTCATCGAGCCATTGCGGCGACCGATACATCACATCGACATGGACACCGCTAGTTGAGTCGATCCACTCATCACCAGGCTCCCAGAAGTGATTGTCCAATTCCAGCCGTGCGACATGTTGGGTGATTTTCTCTCGTTTACTTATCGGCACTTCTTCATGTGCATAAACATAGAGATCGATATCAGACCCAGATTCCGCATACCCTGAGGTCATTGATCCTGCCAGGGTCACTGCTTCGACACCCGTTATGGCGCCAAATTGTAAAGCAATATCTTTTGCTAACGTACGTGCTGTCGAGTCGATCTTCATTTACACAGTCTCACCATAATGCCAGGGGCTAAACTCAAGTTCGCCGATATCCTGAACTTCGCTCTTGCTGGGCTCACCAGAGGCGACTTCGATCACCAGGTTCAACAGACTATCTGCAAGTTCATTCATGTCGCTACCGGACAAAACACGCCCGGCATCGAAGTCCATATCATCGAGCATGTGATCGTACATCGCCGAATTGGTTGCGATTTTAATAGAAGGTGAGGGTTTAAAACCAAATACCGAACCTCGCCCTGTGGTGAACAACACCAGGTTGCAACCCCCGGCCACTTGTCCTGTTACGGCTGCCGGATCGTTACCGGGGCTATCCATAAAGGTCAGTCCGGGCGCGGACACAGGTTCGGCGTATTCATAAACTGCGGTTAGCGGAGTACTCCCCCCTTTTGCCACAGCGCCCAGGGCTTTTTCGACGATATTCGTCAATCCTCCGGCCTTGTTACCTGGGGTGGGATTGTTATCGATCTCAGTTCCGAACAGTCGTGTATGCTCCTCCCACCATTGTACTCGCTCCAACAATTTCTCTGCCACTGCTGGTGTAACGGCGCGTTGTGTAAGCAAATGCTCTGCACCGTAGATCTCGGGCGTCTCTCCCAGCACGGCCGTCCCCCCTTGCCCTATGACCTCGTCTGCAACCAGCCCCACCAGCGGATTGGCAGTCACGCCCGACCAGCCGTCGCTGCCACCACATTGCAGCGCCAGGTGCAGACCGGACAATGGTCGAGGCGTCCGTCGAGCCTCATTCACGGCCGGCAGTACGCTCTCGACGGCATCGATCCCCGCTTGCACGGTTCTACGGATCCCACCCAGATCCTGAATGGATAGACTGAACATCGGAACCGAATCAGAGTTCAAGCCATAAGCCTGCGCCAAATCGGCGATCTGGTTGACCTCGCAGCCGAGTCCCACCAGCAGATAGGCTCCAACATTGGGATGATGGGCCATGCCTGCCAGCACACGTTGCAACCACACATATTCTGGCCCATTCTGGCGAATGCTACAGCCTGAGTTATGTGTCAAAGCGATCACCCCATCGACGTTCTCAAAAGCGCTCAAGCGTTCCTTCGTGAAATGATGGGCGATTTTAGCGCAGACCGAGGCCGAACAATTGGCGGTTGAGATCACTGCAATGTAATTTCGTGTGCCGACACGACCATTGCTGCGAGCATAGCCCAAAAAGGTTCTGGACGCTCCCTTGGTTGCAGGCTTACCCACCAACTGTTTGGTTCCACCTTCGCCACCAGGTTGTATATCCGGCAGCTTGAGATTATGGCTGTGCACATGCTCGCCGGCCTCTATCGACCGGCTGGCAATACCGATCTTCTGGCCATAGCGGTAGATGATATCATGGGTTGTGATATTACACAGGGCGATCTTATGGCCGCTGGGTATGAATTGCCGCACCGTTATTAGCGTATCCTTTTCCTGATCGCCGGCAACGAGTTGTGAGCCTGCGTGCAGATTGACCTTTGCCAGCCCGATCTGGTCGCGCTGATTCAGACGGATTACTACCTCATCTAACGGAACAGGCCGGTCCAATAAGGGGAGGGAGAGTTCAATGGTTTGGTTTGTCATCAGTCAGTGGGGGTCAGGCGATGTACAGGCAGCTGGATGATCTCCAAGGTGATGTCGTCAGGATCAAGGAAGTAGCAGGTGTACCCGCCCCTGTTGATACCCGCCTCGATGGCAATCGGCTCTTCACTACGGAAGCGCACGCCCAGTGATTGCAAACGGGCGAATTCTGCATGAATATCATCAACCTGGAAAGCTAAATGGGCCGTACCAGGATTGGGTGTAGCCGTATCCACCTTCACACCCAGTGGCGCCACATACTCCACCAGCTCCAGGATATGGCCGGAAAGGGGCGGCGCTTTGGCGCCCAGCTTGAACTGCGCCACCTTGAGATGGGCGTCAGGATAACCCACGAATTTACGGGTGTAAGCATTGGCCTGTTCCTGAGTATGCTGTAATTCCATCCCCAGCACATCCCGATAAAAGGCAATGGATTGTTCGATATCGGATACTGTGAAGCTGAAATGCCAGACGTCTACTAGCACGGTTGTCTCCTAGAGTAGAATGTAATATGCGCCGTTATGATCATTAGCTCACCACCAACGATGAAAATATTTTGAGGGCTGGTCATCCTAGTTGCAGTTATCTTCGAAACAGCAGACAACACTTTTACCTTTTGACTTTTGCACTTTTCCTTTTGATTTATAAAGGACTGGCCGACAGCTAGGGATGTCCTGCCAGGCGATCCACGAAGTCACCGCACAGGCCGGTGTAGGCTTCTGGTCGCAGCATGTCTGAGATCGATTCGGCGCTTAGATGCTTGGTTACACGAGGGTCTTCTAGCAGCAGAGCACGTAGAGGCCGTTCCTGTTCGAAAGCAAGCATCGAAGCATGGTGTACGACCTCGTGGGCAGTTTGCCTGCCAAGATACTGGCCTAGTTGCAACATCACAGCCTCCGATAAGATAAGGCCGTGCAGTACATCGAGGTTACGACGCATGCGCTGGGGATAAACAATCAGCCCCCGGATGGCCGTTAACGTGTGAGCGATAGCCCCGCCGCTAAGAATACAAGCTTCGGGGAGAGTCGCCCACTCGATGTACATGGAACTCCAGTCACGCTCATGTTCGGCTTCCATCGCATTCATGATAACGGGCACAAGTCCTCGAACCATGCGCGCTTCAGCGAGGATGCCTTCGCAAAGCATGGGGTTGCGTTTATGGGGCATGGTACTGGAGCCGATTTTACCCCGTTCATAGGGTTCCTCGATCTCGGCTACCTCCGATTTCTGCAAAAGGATAATCTCATGAGCGATCTTGCCCATCGTACCGGCGATCAGGGCCAGAAGCGAAACATACTCAGCCAGACGATCACGGGCGGGGTGCCAGCAGATGTCTGGGACACCCAAACCCAGGTCGGCCATGAGCAAACGTTGGATCTCCAGACCCCGCTCCCCCACTGACGCTAGTGTTCCCGCAGCTCCGGCAAATTGCCCGACCAGAAGGCGTGGCTCGATCTCGTTCATGCGTTCGATGTGCCGGCGAACTTCGGAGAGCCAAATAGCGACCTTGTAGCCAAAGGTGATGGGCAGGGCATGCTGGCCATGAGTGCGACCCGCCATGAGGGTATCTCGTTCTCGTCGGGCTAAAGCAGCCAACTCTTCAGCCAGACTCTGCAAATCCCGCCGGAAAATGGCATGGGCAGCTTTCATCTGCAGAACCAGACCCGTGTCGGTAACATCCTGCGTGGTCGCGCCCCAATGTACATACCGCCCCGCCCCGCCCTCGCAGAGTGCATCTAGCTGCCAGATCATGGGCACCAACTCGTGTGTAGCGAGATCGATCCCCTCCTTCATCTTGTCGAAGTCGATGTACTCAACCCGGGCCATACGCGTGATCTCGACCGCAGCCTCGGCAGGAACCAGACCCACGGCAGCCTCTGCTCGCGCCAACGCAGCCTCATAATCGAGCCAACATTGAAGCATATTCTCATCAGAGAACACCTGGCGCAACTCTTTGGTGCCATACATATCTTTGAATATCTTTGAGTCGATGACGTGTGAAGGCATGGGTTCGTGTTGCGTGGTGCGTGGGTATCGATACACTATACCTGCACATGTTACTATAAATAACCAAATAACCCTTTACCTGGCGTCCACCCCTCAGCAGGGCAGTCTCTGGCAGGTTGATGACGCTCAAGCTATCATCGTCAGTCAGATATTCTTATGGTACACTCAGGATTGCCTATCCATCTGCGAGATAACAAAACGCCTGAATCAGCAACATGTGCCTGCTTATGAGGGTGAACGATGGTATTACAACTCTGCCCGACGCCTACTATGTCATTCCACTTACAAAGCAACCATTTGGGGATGAATGCCCGTACCGCTACTCGCAACAGCCATCGTTATGTATCTGCTACTGGGAGTGTGGTGCGTTTCGCCCTTCAACTGCCAAGCATTGCCACATGATCTCGCGAACTGAGATCGTCATCTGCGGAGCCGGAATCGCCGCCGCCTATCATCTGTTGTCCGTTCGCCAGGGTATGAGCGATGTGCTTCTGGTGGATGCCCGCCCACCCATGTCTCTGACCAGCGATAAATCATCCGAGGGTTATCGCAATTGGTGGCCCGGCCCCGATGACGCCATGGTATGGCTGATGAATCGCAGTATCGATCTGCTGGAAGAATTCGCCGCGGAGGGCGATAATCGCATTCTGCTCAATCGACGGGGTTATCTCTATGTTACAGCGGATACAGCCCGCATCGACGATTTCGGGTTGCTGGCAGAAGAGGTGGCGCGCCTGGGGGCCGGACCCGTGCGCTATCACACCGGCCAGTCCGGGGAATCGCCCTACCTACCTGCCCCGCCGGAGGGCTATCTCGACCAGCCGATCGGATCCGACCTTATTCTCGATCTGAACCTGATCCGGCAGCACTTTTCATATCTGGCTGAGGACACTATCGCAGTATTGCACGTCCGGCGTTGTGGCTGGTTTAGCGGCCAGCAGTTGGGAATGTTTATGTTGGAGCAGGCGCTGAAGGCAGGCGCTAGCCTGGTCGAAGGTCGGGTTGAAGATGTGCAGGTGGTAGGGAATAGGGTGGCCGGCGTGAAAATCACGTCAGGCAGCGCCTCGGAGGTGATATCGACCTCGCGATTCGTCAATGCCGCGGGCCCCTTCGTCGGCGAGATTGGTAACATGCTAGATTTGGAATTACCGATCCTCTCTGAACTACATCTCAAATTGAATTTCAATGACCCTGTACACATCGTCCCCCGCCAGGCGCCGATGACCATCTGGGCTGATCCTCAGAACCTCTCGTGGTCGGCTGAAGAACGCGAAACATGGGCCGAATTTGAGGATACGCGCTGGTTGCTTGATAGATTCCCCCCGGCCGTGCACCGCCGTCCAGATGGTGGAGAAGACAGCCCTATCCTCCTCATGCTTTGGCCCTACCATGTTGATCCGAAGCCACCCACCTTCCCCATCCCCGTCGAGCCGGAGTTCCCCGAAATCGTCTTACGAGGCATGGCCAGGATGATCCGCGGCTTGAGTCACTATATCGAGCAGATGCCAAAACCGGTAGTCGATGGTGGATATTACATGAAAACCGGCGAAAACCGGCCCTTGATCTGCCCGTTGCCCGTGGAAGGTGCGTATCTTATCGGCGCCCTGTCCGGCTTTGGTCTGATGGCAGCGGCAGCAGCCGGCGAACTGCTGGCCTTGCATGTGTCTGGAAGCACTTTGCCCAACTACGCGTCCTCTTTTCACCTGAATCGCTATGACGATCCGGCCTATGTGGAACGGATGTCGCGGTGGGAGGACTCCAGCCAATTGTAAAGATCGTAAGATAGGAAACGGGTATACCAGGAAACTGGTAAGGCAGTAAACCGGTAAACCGGTAAACCAGAAAACCGGGCAGATCATGCCCCTGATACACTACTGAACACTTTTCTATCGTGTCACCCTGAACGAGTCAAGCACACAACTCACATGATCACGAAACACCAGTGAAGGGTCTCGCGGCGCGTGAATCGCCAGATTCTTCGCTAAAGTCGGCCTCATAAACAATGTTTCAGTACCAAAGTCCGTGTCTTTTGATGTGTGTCGGCTTCGAAAACCCACTCAGACCTGTCCTGAGTGAAATCGAAGGAAAGACAGTTGATAGAAGTGTCCGGGAGAGAAGCCCCTGAGTTACATCAACGCCAATCCCGGTCTACTGTGTTACAAATAAACCGACAATTCACATATTTTTACCCATCGAATCTACCAACACCAATCCCCCATTATCACGGAGATTTTTTCCATGTCCAACGCATTTTTCAAAATACCTGAACCCATCAACGACCCTGTGCGGTCTTATGAACCGGGCAGCCCCGATAGAGCACTGCTCAAAGAAACGCTGGCGAACATGCAAGCCCAGGAGATCGAGGTCCCGCTCTTCATCGGCGGTCAGGAAATCAAAACAGGAAACGTCGCCGAAATGCGCGCCCCGCATGACCATAGCATCAAACTTGGCGTCTATCACAAGGCGGGCGAAAAAGAAGTGAACATGGCCATAGAGGCCGCGCTCGACGCCCGTTCTGGCTGGGCGGCCATGCCCTGGGAGCACCGCGCTTCGATCATCCTCAAAGCCGCCGATCTACTCACCGCCGCCTGGCGACCGGTTATCAACGGAGCCACCATGCTGGGGCAATCCAAGACCGTCTATCAGGCCGAGATCGATGCCGCCTGCGAGATCGTCGATTTCTGGCGGTTCAATGCCTTTTACATGACGCAGATCATGGCCGAGCAACCTATCTCAGGCCCAGGCGTGTGGAACCGGGTGGAGTATCGGCCGTTGGAAGGGTTTGTGTTTGCGGTCTCACCCTTCAACTTCACATCCATCGGCGCCAACCTACCCACAGCACCGGCCATGGTCGGCAATGTGGTGTTGTGGAAGCCCGCGTCCAGCGCTGTTTATTCGGCCCACTATATCTTCCAACTGTTGCGCGAGGCAGGAATGCCCGACGGCGTCATCAATTTTATTCCTGGCTCAGGTGGACAGGTTGGAAATCCGGTCATGGCCAGTCCCGATCTTGCCGGTATCCATTTTACAGGTTCCACTCCCGTCTTTCAGGGCATGTGGAAGACCGTCTGCGACACCATCCACGAAAAGAAGTATTACCCGCGCATCGTCGGCGAAACCGGGGGCAAAGATTTCATCTTCGCTCACAGTTCGGCCAATATCGATGCCCTGGTAACAGCCACCATCCGTGGCGCCTTCGAGTACCAGGGCCAAAAGTGTTCGGCGGCCTCTCGCCTCTACGTGCCCCGCTCGATCTGGCCCGAATTCAAGGAGAAGTACGTGGCCGAGGTCAGCCAGATTAAAATGGGCGATCCCATCGATTTTAGCAACTTTATGAACGCTGTTATCGATCGTAGCGCCTTTGAGGAGATCACCGCCTACATCGAGCATGCTAAAACCGATCCCGACAGTGAGATCATCACCGGCGGTGGCTACGACGATAGCAAGGGCTGGTTCATCGAGCCCACCACCGTCGTTACCTCCAACCCGCGCATGAAGACCATGTGTGAAGAGATTTTCGGCCCGGTTATGTCGATTTATGTGTACGATGACGAGCAGTTAGAGGAGACCTTGGCTCTGTGCGATGAGACTTCACCCTATGCCTTGACCGGCGCCGTGTTTGCCCAGGACCGTTTCGCCATTGTGAAGATGGCCGACTATCTGCAAAACGCCGCCGGCAATTTCTACATTAACGACAAACCTACCGGCGCCGTGGTCGGACAGCAACCTTTTGGTGGTGGGCGCGCCTCCGGCACGAACGACAAAGCCGGTAGCGCCACCAATATGACGCGCTGGATGTCGGTGCGCACCATCAAGGAAACGCTGGACCCGCCCGAGGACTGGCGGTATCCCTTTATGGACGCCGAGTAACTTCTTAGGTGTCATTGCGAGGGATGACCGAAGGTGACGACCAGAGGTCGCGTGCCGAAGCAATCCCCACGCAAGCAGAATACGTTATGGACAATGCAATGAGCCCAAGTGATAAACCCATTCGTCTGATCCTCTTTGATATCGACGGCACGCTCACGGATGGTGAAGCAACACCTCTCGACCTGGAGCTCATGGCTCGACTGGCTGAAATGAACCGGGCGTCTCGTGCTGATCCCCACCGCCCTGCGGCCACACTCTGCACAGGACGGCAGCCTTCGTACGCCGAAGCGATGTTGCAGGCGATAGACGGCCATGTTCCCGCCATTTATGAGAATGGCTGTGGCCTGTACATGCCGCACCCCTATGCTTTTGTGCCCCATCCCCTGGTGGAGCAAAGTACAACTTTTGAGCCCGCCAAAAAGCTACTGGAGGATGCCCTGGTACCAAACGGACGAGCCTTTTTCCAGACAGGCAAAGACCATTCATTGAGCATTTACGCACACAACGTCGACGACACGCAGCGGCTCTATGAATGGTCTTGCCAGGCGTTAGGCGATCTGCGAAACGAGGTCTCTATCGCCTATGCTGCCTCCTGCCTCAACGTCATGCCCCGCGGGATCGACAAAGGGGCGGGTCTGGATATGCTGTGTGAGAAAACAGGATACCGGCCGGGTGAGATCCTCGGTGTTGGCGACTCTGACAATGACCTGGAATTTCTGGCGAAAACCGGTGTCAGTGCCGCACCTGCCAATGCCAATGAGCGTGTCAAGGCGCTGGTTGATTACGTGTCGCCCCTTGAAACCAGTCGAGGTATAAGGGACATACTGCGAAATTTCGGATTAGCACTTCTGTGATGGAAATGTTACGCTTCTGCTCTCAAACGAATGGGTTAAGAGATGTTATACATTGCCGCCCTAAAAAAATAATGTTTAGCATCATAGTTGGAGGAAAAAATCATGCACATCCATAACGTTTACTTCTGGCTTGCAGATGGGCTGGACAGTGAGTCGCTTGCAGCGTTCGAACAAGGCTTACTATCGCTTACACAGGATCCCCAAGTAAATTCAGGCTACTATGGCAAACCGGCAGACACGCATCGTGATGTGGTCGAGAACAGCTACTCTTATGGGCTAGTTCTGGTTTTCGATGATCTGGTCTCACATGACATCTATCAGGCTGGTTCCGTTCATCTCAGTTTTGTCGATGCTAATCTGGCCAAGTGGACGAAAGTCGTGGATAACGCCCGCTTTCTTTTTGCCAATTCATCCGCGCAGGCCAACGGCGGCAAACCACGTATACCCGCTGCTGACAACAGCTTCGACCTGTAAATATCTCGCCGTGGGCCTTTACACTGGAAAGCCGATGCCCGCCGTGTGGCTCGACCGGGCGCCCTCCTGATACAACTGAACCCGGCCAGAAATTCTGTGCCCATCTGGAATGATGAACTCCCCGAGCTGTTACGGTTCGAGGCCAGACCGTATGGGCATCGTTACGAAAGGGTACTGGGGTGGCTGCGGACGGCGGGGCTCAGATTCCACAGCACCTGGACATTCGACCGACCCGAGTTCTTTGAAAATCCGGCCGAGCTGTATCAAAAGTTGAGTTGGGGTTTTACCGAGGATGAAGTACCCACGTTCGCCAAGATGCGACCTCTTTTAGACTCCATCTTTGTGCGGTACGCCGGAAAGATGAATTGGCAGTGCCGCATGGGCGGTTTTTGTGGATGAGTAGGGTGGAAAAAGACTGATTCTCAGATTATAAATACTCATCCAAACCCAAAGCAAATGTTAGGGAGAATGTGGTTAGATATATTGACAAGAACAATGTCTATTGCCACTTTTCTAACCTCTAAGTCCTCCGGGTCAACGTGTCTTGGCTTATAATACGAGTGATTCAACGCAACAAGTCGTTCCGGTTCACCCGGCCTTTGACAGCTGCAAGATCAGCGGTGTAAAATTCGTGCAATGAACATGTTAGCGCTAACATCTCCGGTTTCGGGCCGGATCCAATCATGAGTAAGCGTGTTACCATGGCAGATGTGGCACGTGAGGCCGATGTCTCGCTCATGACCGTTTCCCGGGTGATCAACCAGGCCGAATCAGTGAGTGACGGTACACGCCAACGCATTCTCAATGTAATCGATACCCTTGGCTATCGCCCCAGCGGCATCGCTCGAGGTCTGGCCACGCAGCGAACCGGAACCCTGGGACTGGTGGTGCCCGATATCGCCAATCCCTTTTTCTCGAGTGTGGCGCGCGGTGCAGAACAGGTAGCCTACAGCGAAGGTTACAATGTTTTTCTGTGCAATTCAGAAGAAGATCCGGCGCGGGAAGTGGATATCCTGCAATCACTTGAGGAGAAACGTGCCGATGGCTTGATCCTTTGCAGTTCCCGCCTCGACGATGATGAGCTGGCACAGGCACTCTCTGCTCATGCGTTCGCCGTGCTCTTCAATCGCCGTATCGACAGCGACTCGATACGCTCGATCATGGTGGATGATGAATCTGGTGCGATCAATCTAACGCGGTATCTGCTGTCAACGGGACGGCGGAGAATCGGTATGCTGGCAGGGCCGCCGGCCTCGCATAGCGGCCATCAGCGTTTGCGAGGTTACCGCGCTGCACTGGCCGCCGCCGATCTAATTCTCGAAGACGATTTGGTGATCCCATGCACCCCCTCAGTTACAGGGGGGATGTCAGCAGCTAGCGATCTACTGTCTGCGCATTCTCAACTTGATGCACTCATTTGCTACAATGATCTAGTGGCTGTGGGTGCTCTGCAAGCTTGCGCCGAATTGGAGCTTTCGGTACCCGAGGATATCGCCATTGCCGGTTTCGACGACATCCCTATCTCAGGTCTGGTCACGCCGCCACTCACTACTTGCAGTGTGCCATTGCAGACAATGGGCGAGGCCGCCATGCAATTGCTTTTGAACCAAATATCTGGCGGCAACAGCACTGATTTGGAAACGGTCTTCTATCCTGAACTGGTAGTGCGCGCTAGTACCTAGCCGTAAACCGTGACTGTCCTTCAGATAATCCGCTTCCGACTAGAGACTAGAGACTAGAGACTAGAGACTAGAGACTAGAGACTAGAGACTAGAGAATTAGAGATTGAATCCTCACATGACGATCTCCAATCTCCAATCTCCAGTAACCAATCTCACCACCAAATATTTCTAACTAATACCGATTTCGAATACCAATAATACGCTCTAAGAAGACAAAAAGGCAGTATGAAATGGATTTAACTGAAGTTACCAGATTATATGATTTAGGTGGTAAGACGGTTGTCATCACCGGCGGCGCCGGCGTCTTGGGCGGAGAAATGGCTTGTGCGCTGGTAGGGTGCAACGCCAATGTCGTTATTCTTGACCGAGATGTGAGATTGGCAGAACAGGTTGTGCATCGTATCAAAGGGATGGAGGGCATCAAGGGAGAGGCCATCATTGTCTACGGCGATGTACTCAAACGGGATTCACTGATCCAGGCTGATAAAAAAATCCAGCGTGAACTTGGTGGCATCTATGCCGTGATCAATGGCGCCGGCGGCAATCGTGCCGAAGCTACCACCGGTGCTGATCTCAGCTTTTTTGACTTACCTGATGAGGCGCTTCGATTTGTCTTTGACCTCAACATCCTGGGTACGATTATGCCCAGCCAGGTCTTTGGCAAGAGGATGGCGGAACAAAATGAGGGCATCATTCTCAATGTCTCCTCTATGAGTGCTTTCGCACCACTGACCCGTATTCCCGCTTATTCGGCGGCCAAGGCGGGCGTCAGTAATTTCACGCAATGGCTGGCCGTGCACATGGCGCAAGAGTATTCGCCCAACATCCGCGTGAACGCCATTGCCCCAGGATTTTTCCTCACCCAACAAAATCGCTTCCTTCTCACCGATCAAGAGAGCGGTGAACTCACAGATCGCGGACGCACCATTATCGACCACATACCTATGGATCGTTTTGGCGATCCAGAAGATCTACTGGGAGCGGTGTTCTGGTTGCTATCCCCACTCTCTTCCTTTGTCACCGGCGTTGTCCTGCCCATCGATGGCGGCTTCAACGCCTTCAGCGGCGTCTGAACTTTGGGGGTGCAACATGCAGATTCGCCAGTCTCAGTCGAAAACGCTCCACGCAGCTCGCAGCTCACAACAGGGCTCTCACACAACCCGTTCTCTCAGGGGACGATCAACATGGTATCAGGATTAGGCTATACAGACCATCTCGTTAGCGAAGATGAAGCGAGAGAGGTGTTGCGGGAGGGTTTGCAGCGAGCAGACTTATCGGGTAAGCGCGTGATCGTGCTCATCCCAGATGGCACCCGCAGCGGCCCGGTTCCCCTCTTTTTCCGGTTGTTCCATGAACTACTGGGGGATGAGGTTGCCGCCCTGGATTACTTGATTGCCCTGGGTACGCACCAACCCATGTCAGACGAGGCCATCGAGCAACTATTGGGCGTGACCGCAGATGAGCTGGCCGGGCGCTACGCCGATGTGCGGGTCTTCAACCATGTTTGGGATCAGCCTGATACGTTCGTGCGCTTGGGCGCCATCCCAGCCGCTGAGATCGAATCGTTGAGCCAGGGACTTTTTTCTCAAGACGTGCAGGTCACCATTAATAAGCTGATCTTTGAGTATGATGTGGCCATCGTCTGCGGCCCTGTTTTCCCCCATGAAGTGGCCGGTTTCTCAGGTGGCAGCAAATACTTCTTCCCCGGCATCTCCGGCGCCGAGGTCATCGATTTTACCCACTGGTTGGGCGCGCTCATCACCAATTACGAGATCATCGGCAACAAATATACACCGGTGCGGGCTGTCATCAATCGGGCTGCCGCATTCGTTGATATGCCCAAGCTATTCTGTTGCTATGTTGTAAAAGGGCAAGATCTGGCCGGACTCTACGTGGGTGAGCCCGAACAAGCCTGGTCTCAGGCTGCCGATTTATCCTCGCAAATCCACATCTTGTGGGGTGATCGAACCTATAATAAAGTGCTATCCGTCATGCCGAGTCTGTATGATGACATCTGGACGGCGGCCAAGGGGATGTACAAGATGGAGCCGGTCGTTGCCGATGGTGGTGAGGTGATCATCTACGCCCCGCATATCGATGAGATCTCTTACACGCATGGCCAAGTCCTGGAGGAGATCGGTTACCATGTGCGCGATTATTTTGCCAAGCAGTGGGATCGGTTCAAAGACTATCCCTGGGGTGTCGTTGCCCACTCAACGCACCTGCGAGGCGCCGGAACCTACGAAAATGGCGTAGAAAAGCCACGCATCGACGTTACTCTGGCCACCAAGATCTCTCGCGAACGCTGTGAACGAGTCTGTTTGGGCTATAAAAACCCAGACACGATCAATCCTGACGATTGGGCGGATCGTGAAGATGAGGGTATCCTTCTGGTACCTCACGCCGGAGAGATGCTGTACCGCCTGCGAACATAGCGTTTGCGCAGCCAGTGCCTGCGTGAGGCCAATCGGGGCGCAGACAACCTACGGTGCAAACTGCGTGCTACGTGGTGATTGCATAAACCGTTCCGCAACTGAGCATAACACTCAATTTGTTTTGACTAAGATATGGCGACGAATAAACATACGAGAGTATCTCCTTTCGTTGGTCGAGAGTCGGCTGATCCTCCTTTGGTTCTGGCTTTGGATATCGGCACGTCCTCTATCTCGACTTTGGCCAAAAGATGTATTAGTCCGAGACGCTATGAAACCAATGGTGCTAGTTTGTAACCACAACATGCAGTATGATTCCTGAGAATGCTACTATATGCGGGTTCAGGGAGTGAGCATCTGAACAGAAAATCACTGCCACGTATTCCTGATGCCT
>PIVW01000538.1 GCA_003353825.1 Chloroflexota bacterium | reverse complement strand
GATTCCGGCACAGTTACTAACGAACGGCAATTGATGTCGCCCTACTGCATATGGGCGTCAATAACTGGTACCCACAAGATATAGTGCCTGATGGTCTAGAGAAATGTGCCATTGTCAAATTATCATTTTTCGGAAATCACTAGAGGCATTTTCGGATTGGAGGCTTATTTATTTTTCCGAAAATGCCTAAACGTAACTTCGTCCAACACTAGCTACCCTTGAGTGCGCCTTGATCCACCCATTTCGCCTGAGAGACAGCTTGCTCTTACAGAGACTCATACGGCATAGTGTCCCTCTACAACTCGAACGAGACCTGATGCAGCCCTCGGCCCCATTTTGGGCAGCATTAGGAGCTCCGCTACCCTGGCATGGCAGTGGCGCCGCCACCTACCTGTATATTCCAGACAAAGATGAGCCCGCTCCGCACGGTTTCATCCAGGCCATCAAACGCTTTGGCCGACCAGAGGCAGATGTAGTGCGCATTGCCCCCAAGGAGATTGAAGATGAGCAAATGTCTATCGTTTGGGAACGCTTGCTGAAACATGTAGTCTCCGAAGCAGGGGAGCACGGCATCCAACGGCTGTATATTTATATTGACACTGCCTCACCAAGTTATGAACTGATTTGTAAAAGTGGTTTTACCCCGTACATCAGCGAAACCTTGTTCCGCTTATCAGGCATTCCTGATTGGATCACACACCGTACGACGGCAGCCTCTGTGCGGCCTCAAAAAGAAGCAGATAGCTTTGCTTTACAACGGCTGACGAGCCGTTTTACCCCCTCGGTGGTGCAGAAAGCAGATGGGCTGTTCTCGAATAATGGCGAGATATCTCCTTTCTTACCGTTGCGAGCCTGGCGCTTGAATGACAGCAATGATGGCTTTGTCTTAGAGGAAAAAGGGGAAATCATCGCAGCCTCTCAGATTCACCAGGGTAGAGCGGGACACTGGATTTGCTTGTTTGGCGATCCGCATACCCCAGAATCCATGAAACCACTTTTGGAACAGACGCTTTTCACATTGAAGCACTACCGTGATCGCCCCATCTATTGTAGTCTACGCCCTTACCAAAACGCCTTCGGGCCCTTGCTAAGAAATCATAATTTCGAGGTGGGCCCAGAGATGACCCGATTTGTTAAACACACAACCCGTTCAGTCAAATACCCTGGAGTCGAAATGAATAGAGAAGTAGTCGAGGGCTCGGCGCCAGGCCTTGCCCCCATCGACATCAACTGAGGTACGTACCCCGTTCATTCTATTGCCTGTCCTGTATTTGGCACGCCAGCTATCGAGTTAATCGGTATTTTCTTCATCTGACGTGTTAGCAGGCAAACGAGTACTCCGACAATGTATTTGTGTCGAGTAAAGAGTCAGGAATTTTCGACAGTCTCTGCGAAAAACCTTGTTTTCTGGAATACCAGGCAGAACCAATCCTCGGCGATATTCTAAGCCGCCACAAAGCGTTAACGCTTGAAACCATAACCAGACAATGCAACTCAATATCACAGACGACCTGCAACTATTGCTGGCCGTCCTTCCACCCGAAATCACCGCCAAAATCGAAGAAATCGATCGAGACGGAGAACTCATTGAAATCATCATGGATCTGGGGCGCCGCCCCGAAGCTCGTTTTACAGATAAAGATATGGAACTGCTGTACCGAGAAATCTGCGACGAAGATATCGAATTTGTGATTCACCGCAGTGGCGATTTCACAGAAGATAACCGCGCCGGTATTGCCCGCACGCTGCACCGTATCTCCGCCATCCGTAATCGCCAGGGCAAGATCGTCGGACTCACGTGCAGGGTCGGACGAGCCGTCTATGGCACCAGCGACATTATCCAGGATATTATCACCAGCGGGGTCAGTATCCTGCTACTGGGACGCCCTGGAGTCGGCAAGACGACGCTCCTGCGCGAGGCTGCACGCGTCCTCGCCGACCAGAAGAAGCGAGTGGTGATCGTCGATACCTCCAACGAGATCGGTGGCGATGGTGATATCCCTCACCCGGCCATCGGGCGCGCCCGCCGCATGCAGGTGAGCATTCCCTCATTACAACACGAAGTGATGATCGAGGCTGTCGAAAATCATATGCCCGAAGTCATCATCATCGATGAGATCGGGCGCGCCCTGGAAGCGGAGGCGGCACGGACCATCGCTGAACGTGGCGTCCAACTGATCGGCACAGCTCACGGTCGTACGTTAAGTAATCTGCTCCTGAATCCCACCCTCTCGGATCTGGTCGGTGGTGTCGAATCGGTCACCCTCTCTGACGAAGAAGCACGAAGGCGAGGGACTCAGAAATCAGTGTTAGAGCGACGCTCCCCCCCCACATTTGATGTCCTTGTCGAGATCGTAGACAGGCAGCATCTGGTCGTTCACCACGATGTCTCGCGCGCGGTCGATGCACTTCTGAGAGAACGCACGCTGAGACCGGAAACCCGCTTTCGCGATGAGGAGGATAAGGTAGTCATCGAGCATGGTGACCTTGCCAAACAGGAAGGAAAAACACTGGAAACTCATTCGCGCAATGGTTCTCCTTACGAGAAAGCCAAGTCAGTGGAACACAGATCGAAAATGGCCGACATGCAGGGAAGCACACGTCCCATGCGCGTTTACTGTTACGGCGTTGGCCAGAACCGGCTTCGTGCAGCGGCACAAAACCTGGGTGTTCCCATCGAAATCACGAATGATCTCTACAAAGCAGCCATCGTGATCACGCTTAAAAACTACTACCGCAAGCGTCCTCAGCCGATCATGGAGGCAGAAGATCGCGGGATCCCCGTCTATGTCTTGCGCTCTAACACCGTACGTCAAATGGAAGTCCTGCTGGCCGATATCTTCGCTCTCAAAGTCGCCAGCGTAGATCCTTTTGGTTTGGCGATGGACGAGACTCATCAGGCTGTCGAAAAAGTCCGGGCCGGAGCGCCAGTTGTCGAGCTTAGCCCGCAGCCACCGCAAGTGCGACGCCAACAACACCGTCTGGCCCGTGAGGCGAACCTCATCTCACATTCGTATGGACGAGAACCCAATCGCAGGGTGAGGGTGTATCGAGAGTAGGGGAAATCAGTTCATTGCTACACGAAGAACGCAATCGCACTATAATGCGCCCAAAAATAACAAAGGGAGTCTGCGAATAAATTTCTGCAGACTCCCTTTTACGCGTTACGACCCCGAGGAACCTTGGACTCTCACTTTGAGCGCTATTTGAGGTGTTTGACCTCTTGCCCTAGATCGCCAGAATTACCTAGACGATTCAGAAAGAGCTGCTTATGCGCCTCTAACTAGTCATTACAAAAGAAACAGTGTCCCCGCTTAACCTTCAACTAACAGGATGTAAATCTTAAATTAGCCGTGGTTTAGCACACTCTTTCCAAGTAGTACTAGTAGTGATGCGTCTTTCAATTCCTTGGGGTTCGTAACTATCTCTAGTATAGATAGCTGTTTCCTGTTTGTCAAGTGCTTTAGAGTGATCTGCTATGTAAAAAATTTCGCGCACATGCATCTTCCCTTTCGTGTTGCTGCCTGTCCGAACTTTTTGAGGCTATGCGAAGTGGAGGAGAGCCTCTTGATTGAATAGTATAATTCTCTTATATTATTATATTCGTCGTAGTCGTAGGCCCTGGGGATATGTTAAGAACTACTTGCAATCGTCGTCCAGCACACAAGATGTAGAGCCCCGTACCTGTTGCAGCCACCAGGGAGACAAGCATGGGCTGTTGATGGTTTCTGGGGATGGTTTGGAACAGT
>PIVW01000537.1 GCA_003353825.1 Chloroflexota bacterium | reverse complement strand
GACAAAACAATTCTATGATAAAATCTTCAGTAGACATCGGGTTCTCCTTGCTGGGTCAGGGGTTGATACCTCCAGTTTAGGAGAGCTCGATGTTAATTTCAAACTAGCACCATTGGTTACTATGCGGGCGGCGCCCTGGTCTCGCTCAAACGCAGCGGTTACCCGCATTACATCCAACAAGTCGATGCGGCGGATTTCAGCACCCAGCGTTGGAATCCTGAGAGCTTTGACACCACGGTAACGAGCAGCGCCATGGGCTGGACGATCATCAAAGAAGCAGAGTGGGCGAAACAGTTCCATGTGGACAACCACTTTGGTACGATCGAGGATGACTTCGGCGCCCAGTGGCGTTTTGTAGGCATGGCCATGAACGCAGAAGCCAAGATGCAGGCCGGATTCGCCTTGAACAACCTCATGAATGCTGATGGCCTCATTGCAAACAGTGATGGCGAAATCGATTGGCCGGGTCAATGGGTGATGCTGGAGGCATTGAGCGATGTGAGCAATACCTTGCAACAGGAGACGATGCCACACAGCGCCAGCAATCGTTACCTGGACCCGGAGACGTCAGCGATGTTCCTGGGTGGAGCCGACATGTTGTTCGGCGCCCTGATTGGACGCCAGCCGGCAGATACTGCAGAGTACTCCCTGGCCGTCCAGGGTCTGACATGGTGTGCCGCCGCTGCCGACAACGCCGACAACAAGACACAGGCCGTGGACATGATCGGCCAGTTCGGCGATGCCCTGGCGGCCGTAACGCCTGGCAACGCCACCGAAAGTGCCCAGGTCATTCGTGGACTGATCGAGGCCTACCGCGTGGCCGGAAACGACGCTTATCTGACAGCTGCGGCAGATACCTTTGCCAGATTGGCGGCAGACTATGACGCCAAAACTGGCATCTTCGCCAGCCAGAACGCTTACAGTATCGACGATGTAGCCAGCATCGTGAGCGCATTGAACAGCCTGAAACTGTTCGGCGCTGATGCCGTCGAACAGGCGGCGGTGGATGAGATATTCACGCAATTCTTCTTGAACGCCGTCAACCTGAGCGGACTGCAGCAATCGGTACCGCCGGTTGGGATAGCGAAGGCCGAGTTCGAGCAGAATGAACCGCCGATCTTCTACGGTTATCCCTCCATCCCCATGCCTCCGATGGCCGGCGGCGACTTCGGCATCGCCCCGGTGTTTGCCAGCGAAGTGACCTGGGATGGCTCAAGCTGGACGGTAAGCGACGGCAATTTCGACTCTGCCGGCGCCATGCACGCCTCCAACGAGATGATCTGGTTCCACAACGACGAAGTCAACAGCTTCCCTGAAGTGCAATAACCAAAGATGCACTCGCAGGTTGGGGCCTGCCTCGACCTGCGAGTGCCACGTAGATAAATCTCTGAAGCAAGACGTACTCGTCTGTTTCGGTCATTGCTCCAAATCAAAGAGAAGGACGAAGTATGAGGGAAAAACTGACTCTTCTAGGGCCTCTGATTCTGATCCCCTTAGCGGTAGTGCTTACGATGCTCGCACTCGAGCCGCCGCCTAAGACTCCCAAGATCGTATTCTTTGTCGAGCCAACGGCGACCATCACGCCCAGGCCGACACCTACACCGATACCTCCCACACCCACCTTCACACCGACCGCGCTTCCCACAGCCACCCCCATACTTGCTGCCACTGCCACAGCGCCCCTCAGTAGCAGTGGCTCGAGTTTCTCCGCGGACATTCAACCCATCCTCAACGAACACTGCGTCAAGTGTCACACCGGCGATGACGCCCCCCCATGGTCTTCAACTCGATTCCTATGAACACCTGATCCAGGGAGCGGCGTACCGCGTAGTTGTGATACCCGGCAACCCGGACGAGAGCTAAATAGTCCGCCGCATTCTGGGCGATGCCATCCCCAGAATGCCTTTCGACGGCCCGCCCTTCCTCAGTGACCAACAAATCGAGCTTATTCGGGCATGGATTGCCGCGGGCGCTCTGAATAACTAAGCACTAGTTCGAGATCAAGATCGACAAGAAAATGTCGATCTTGATCTCTTATCAGACAAGGTGAAGGGGCGAAGGGGTGATCACCTCGTCGGTTTGAGACGCAGCTCCGCTACCGTGCGGTGCATTTCGCTGAAACCCTGCCGAAGGTTCATTCTGTTCATAAACGGGCTAGAATCATGAATACCTTGTTACAGAATCGCCGAAACTTGAAATAAATCTGCGTATTTGTCTATAAACATGATACAGATCAGAGTCGTGCCTGCAAAAAGGGGGTATGATGAGGGGTGGAATTGTATTTCAAGACCCGAAAGGAGATTCGACTATGACTCGAATGCAAGTAACAATCGATGGCAACGAGGCCGCGGCCTATGTTGCCCACAAAACCAATGAGGTGATCGCGATTTATCCGATCACGCCATCCTCACCGATGGGCGAGTGGGCCGACCAATGGAGTGCTCAAGTGCGGCCGAATATCTGGGGTACGGTACCGCTCGTGCAGGAGATGCAGGCTGAAGGGGGCGCAGCCGGGGCTGTTCACGGTGCGCTACAAACTGGTGCGTTGACAACGACGTTTACAGCAAGCCAGGGCCTGTTGCTCATGATCCCCAACATGTACAAAATCGCAGGCGAACTGACCAGCACGGTCTTTCATATTGCCGCTCGCTCAGTGGCGGCGCAGGCACTGTCCATTTTCGGCGACCACAGCGATGTCATGGCTGCACGCTCGACCGGTTGGGGGATGCTGTTCTCCAACTCAGTGCAAGAGGTTATGGATTTCGCCCTCATCGCCCAGGCGGCCACATTGGAATCGCGGGTGCCTTTCCTGCACGCGTTTGATGGTTTCCGCACCTCGCATGAGGTGATGAAAGTAGCGCTGCTCTCTGATGAAGAGATCGGGGAGATGATCGACGACGACCTGGTGCGGGCACACCGCCAGCGCGGCCTGTCGCCAGACCGACCCGTCGTACGGGGCACGGCCCAAAATCCCGACGTCTTTTTCCAGGCCAGAGAGACGGTGAATTCTTTCTATCTGCAGACACCTGACATCGTTCAAAAGACGATGGACAAATTCGCCGGGCTGGTTGGACGCCAGTACCATCTCTTCGACTACGTGGGCGCCCCAGACGCCGAACGCGTGATCGTGCTTATGGGCTCCGGCGCCGAAACCGCAGAAGAAACGGTCAATTATCTGGTCGAGCGAGGAGAAAAGGTCGGTGCCCTGAAAGTACGACTTTATCGGCCCTTCTCGGCCCACCACTTCCTGGCAGCGCTTCCGGCGAGCACTAAGGTCATTGCAGCACTTGACCGCACCAAAGAGCCTGGCGCATCCGGCGAACCTTTGTACCAGGACATTATCACGGCAGTAGTAGAAGGGATGGCGGATGGATCGGCGCCCTTCGCCACATTCCCCAAAATCATCGGCGGTCGCTACGGACTCTCTTCCAAAGAATTCACGCCAGCGATGATCAAAGGCCTCTTTGATGAGATGCGAAAAGAACAACCGAAGAACCATTTTACGGTCGGCATCATTGATGATGTTACCCACACCAGCATTGAATACGATTCAAACTTCGATATTGAAAGTGACGATACAGTTCGGGCCATGTTCTGGGGTTTGGGCTCAGATGGCACGGTCGGAGCAAATAAAAACTCTATCAAGATCATCGGTGAAGAAACGCCCAATTATGCCCAGGGCCACTTCGTCTACGATTCGAAGAAATCAGGCGCCCGTACGATCTCCCATCTGCGCTTTGGCTCCCGACCTATC
>PIVW01001221.1 GCA_003353825.1 Chloroflexota bacterium | reverse complement strand
AAAGAGTACCCCAGCAAATGCAAAAGAAGCTGGTAACGGCAAAATGCAAGGCTGATACACAGGGAGGTTTACTACCTCCCTCTTTTAGTATGATGAGTTAGTAAGCAGGAAACTATGAAAGACATCGTAAACGTCAACATCGTTGACGAAATGAAGCAAGCATACGGAGACTATGCCCTCGCAGTCATTGTCGGGCGTGCAATCCCTGATCTTTACGACGGGTTGAAGCCGGTACAACGACGCATTCTTACGGCAATGAGTTGGCTTAACCTAAAGCCAACAGGACGATTCATGAAGTCCGCCCGTGTTGAAGGCGAGACAATGGGTAAGCTACACCCTCAAGGTGGAGCCTACGGCGCCATCGTCAACATGGCTCAATGGTGGACAAACAACGCGATCTTGGTTGACGGCCACGGAAATTTCGGATCTCCAACCGACGGACCAGCCGCCGCTCGCTACACCGAGGCAAAACTCACTGAGTACTCCTACTCCGTGATGCTGGGCGACCAAGGAACCTGGGAGACACGTCCTAACTACGACGGATCACTCCAGGAACCGGTGCGTCTCAACGCCAAGATCCCTAACGTTCTCATCAACGGTAGCGATGGCATCGCGGTTGGCATGGCCACTCGGATCCCAATGCATAACCTGAGAGGAGTCGCTAAGGCACTTAGGTTCATGGCAGAGGGCGACATGGCCGCTGCCAACAAGCAACTCATTCCCGACTTTGCGTCCGGTTGTGAGATCGTCAAGGACCAAGGGTTGTTGGATTATGTCAACACAGGCCATGGTTCCATCCGGATGCGCGCCAAGTGTGAACGCTCTGAGGTTGACCACGGCAAACGAGCAAAGCGTACGGCATTCACCTTCACCAATCTTCCTCTTCACGTCAACACCGAACAGGTCGGCGAGCA
>PIVW01000081.1 GCA_003353825.1 Chloroflexota bacterium | reverse complement strand
GCGGCACGGGCTTGGCCGGGATCTCCAGGCTGCGGCAATAGGCGTCGGAAGGGAGTGTTTTTCAATTTCTCCAATGTGCGGAGGTCGATATGCCCAAGAGCAGCTTGTCCTGTTGTGCCGGGCAGACCAGGTAGGCCGAAGTAGATAACAGGATCTGCAAAGCGAATGGCTGAGCTACGTCTTTCCAATGATTGGAGCAGTCCGCCATGATTGAGCCCTGGGACCATGAGCACGCGTTTCTGTGCAAAGATATCGGGTTCGGCCCGATCTGCGAGGATAACCCCCCAACGTTCTAGCCCGGCCCGGATTCCGCTGCCATCTACGACAGGTGTTTGCTCAGCCAAAGTGATCAGATCATGGCCTATGGTGTGCGTTCGTTGCGCCGACCCCAAACGCAATTCGCCAGGTAACCCGTCTAGAGCAATCGCATCAACCTTTCCATCATAAGAAAGAATAAGTTCACGGGCGCGCTCAGGCTCGCCGCCACTCCCTCGCCAGATTATCTCGACCTGCTGTCCCAAAAAACTGACCTTTTCGCTGGAGTCTTCTTCGTTGAGGTGTACAGCCAGGATCTGTTTCATTTTTACTTCCTCCGAACCTTACAGAGTGCAGACCTTTGTCTGCCAGCCTGCGTTGGGTGATCTGAGTGTTAGGTGCTTTCTTGGGATCATCGGCAACTTTTTGTCGATCTTGGTCTCTTATCTGACTAGGTGACTAGGTGACGAAGTGATCACCTAGTCATTTATAGCAGCGAAGTCTGAAGTAATCGTAGGCGCGTACAGCGTCGACGTCGACGTCGACGATTTTTTGTTGATGTCGATGGCAAATGGCTAGTACACTTTAGCATATGCAAACAAGATTCGCTATGACACAAGTCAGGCGCTCAGCTTGCACGTCGAGCCAGTTTGCCGATACACATCATTTCACAACAAGGTTGAGTAGTCGTCCCGGCACATATACCGTCCTGGCAATCATACCATTGTCGAGATGTTGCTGGACGAGAGGATTGGTTGTGGCCAGCTTTATGATTTCAGCTTCCGACACTTCGTTGGGGACTGTGATACGAGCGCGCGTACGGCCATTTACCTGGACGACGACCTCTAACATGTCTTCGAAAAGGGCACTTTCGTCGACTTGTGGCCAGGGCGCCTGCAAGACAGACTCTTGTTCAAACCAGTGCCAGAGTTCCTCTGAGATGTGCGGAGCGAAGGGGTGCAGCAGTTGAATATAGACACGTATTGCTTCAGTATAGACCGCAGAAACGGGTTGGCGCTTGCGATAGGAAGTGAGGGCGTTCAGGAAAGCCATCAAAGCAGCGATGGCCGTGTTAAGACGCATGGTTTCGATATCGTCGGTCACTTTTTGGATGGTCTGATGTAGATTGCGAAACAGAACTTTGTCTGTATCCGACAGATCATCTGGGACAAACGATTTCGGCTGAGACAGCAGCGCTTCCAGATCGTGGTTGATACGATCCCAAACCCGGTTTAAAAATCGACTTGCCCCCACAACACCCTGCTCGCTCCAGATGCTTTCGGCCTCTGCTGGTCCGGCAAATAATATGGCAATACGGGCGGTGTCTGCGCCATGCTCTCGGATGAAATCGCCAACCATAGGGCCATTAGCCAACGACTTGCTCAGCACAGCAGGTTTCCAGAAGTGATTGTCGCCATTGTCTGTGTGCCGTATCTCTGCCCCGATGGTCTGCAGGCGCTCTTTACTCAATTCAGGTGGCAGATGCAATTTTTGTTGCAATGATTCAGGTAACATAATGTGGTCATCTTCGGCTGTAACGCTTCCATAGTCAGTCCATCCCAGAACCATCCCCAGAGTGAATACGCTCTGGAAGGGTTCGTCAAATCCCACCATACCGATATCGAATAGAAACTTGGTGAAAAATCGTGAATATAACAGATGCAAGATCGCGTGCTCGATCCCGCCGATGTAACGATCGACTGGCAACCAGTAGTCTGCCAGCTCGCGCCGGAAAGGATGGCTTGTATTGTGGGGATCAGCATATCGCAGGGTATACCAGGAAGAATCCACAAATGTATCCATCGTGTCTGGATCTCGTTTAGCTTCACCATGACATCGCGGGCATGTCGTATGAATGAAGTCGCCATTGGCCGCCAATGGGCTCTGGCCCTTAGGTCGGATATCTTCTACGTTATCCACCTCGGGCAGAAGTACCGGCAGTTCCTGCTCCGGCACGGGCACGATTCCGCACTGAGGACAATGGATCATGGGGATGGGTGTGCCCCAATAGCGCTGGCGGCTGATCAACCAATCTCGCAGGCGATACCTGAGCGACCGACGGCCAAGTCCTTGTGCCTCCAGCCAGGCCAGACTAGCGGAGATCGCCCGAACGGCCGGTGTGCCGGTCAATGGGCCTGAATTGACGATTCTGCCCTGCTCGACGAAAGCGGAGGCTAAAGGGATCGGTAGACTACCATTTTGAGGCTGAATCACAACGGGCTTCTCTAAACCATATCTCTCTGAGATCTCGAAATCTCGTTGATCATGGGCCGGAACTGCCATAATTGCACCGGTGCCATAACTAGCCAATACATAGTCGGCTACAATGATTGGGATGGTCTGTAAGGTAGCAGGATGGAGGGCAAGCGCACCCACGAAAACACCTGTTTTTTCCGACCTGTCCGATAGCCGCTCGATATCACTTTTGCGGGCAGACGTCACAATGTAATCCCGCACAGCATCCTGCTGCTCAGGTGTCGTGATTCGTTCGACCAGTGGGTGTTCAGGCGCCACGGCCAAAAAAGATGCGCCAAAAAGTGTATCCGGCCGCGTTGTGTAAATGGTTATCACTTCCTCCTGTTCCACAACGGGAAAGTCAATCTCCGCTCCTTCACTGCGGCCGATCCAGTTTCTCTGCATCGATTTGACTTTATCCGGCCACAGGGGTAGATCGTCCAGACCTTGTAACAGCTTGTCTGCATAACTGGTGATACGAAAATACCATTGTTCGAGATCTCGCTTCTCCACTCGCACATCCTCGTGCCTCCAGCAACGGCCATCAATAACTTGTTCGTTTGCGAGCACAGTCTGCCCTAGCGGACACCAATTTACCTTGCCATGCTCTCGATAGGCCAAGCCATGCTTGTACATTTGCAAGAACAACCACTGATTCCAGCGATAGTAGTCGGGCGTACACGTGGTGACCTCTCGGTTCCAGTCGTACTCGATACCGGCCAGCCGTAAGGAGTCCTTCGACATGCTAATGTTATCAAATGTCCATTCCGCTGGATGGATGTTACGTTTCAAGGCAGCATTTTCGGCAGGCAAACCAAAGGCATCCCAGCCCATAGGCTGCATCACCGAATACCCCTGTTGCATTTTGAAACGGGTGAGGACATCGCCAAGCGTATAGTTTTTGAGATGCCCTACGTGGAGATCGCCAGAAGGATAGGGGAACATCATAACAATGGATTGCTTCGAGCCTTGCTCCGTAGCCTCGAAAAGTCTACGCTCGCGCCAATAGTGTTGCCAGATCGGTTCGATAGAATGGGGATCGTAACGTTGCATGATACTACCTGCATGTGGAGTGTGTTGCTTCCAATAATTGATGAGATCAAAAAACCCCTTCCGCTGGAAGGGGTTGCTAATTCACGTTGACAAACTCAGTCAGGTTACATTTCCTTTAGCATCCTACTCAAACTTCCAGCAGAAAATACCCTCTTACGAAGAAGCGCAAGAAGATTGCCGGTAAAGAGGTCGCAATTGACGGAGTAGGAGGTCTGGTACATTATCTTGAGGTAAATCGGGTATTACACAGGCACAATATAGCGAGGGGGTGGCAATTTGTCAAGGCGCCCATTGCGCCGTTTCAGATATTCAGAATTTGCAGCGAATGTACACTCAGCGCTTATAAGCATTCGCGTGGCAATTCCATTTGCACTCCCCCAAGGCCTCTGCTATACTCCCAACCATATCTATCCAAACAGGAGGCGTACGCATTATGGCAAACATGATACTGATTACCAGCGCTCTTGTCGCGCCTGCACCGTACGGAGTTCGTCCGTTGCCTGCGCCCGGCGTCTGTTAGGGTCGCGGTTCTTAAACCGAAATATCGCGCTAACAGCCACGGGTGCAAGTTAAGCCCCGTGGTTTTTCTTTGGGATAACATCACTATCTAAAGGCCATGGGGAAACCGACGCCCCCGTGGCTTTTCTGTGTTTGGGTTCTGGACAACTTATTATTATCTCTGTGCCTATACCAACGCCATGGGGAATCGATAACACTGATCATCACTCTCACCTCCGATCACTGACATCAAGGGTTCCCATCTTACAATGTATACCTCATATAACGATCCTTTCGAGGACGACGTTGACATCGACATATACGATCAGTACTTCATCTCCAATCGGCAGTTACAGCAGCAACGCCGTACTCGTAAAGAACAGCGGCGGGCGACCGATCCGCTGGTTCCGACCGATATATCTGAGCAGCGCATCGGCGAACATACTTTCGTACCCTCTTTCACAACGGCCGACAATGAGCTACAAATGCTGCAGAACGCACTGACAACCTTTTACCAGGAACATGTCATCAGCGATGTGTTAGCCTCGGTGAAGGGAGGCAAAGAAGCCTCCGTTTACTGCTGCGAAGCTCATCCCAGCACCGGTTACAAGTACATTGCTGCCAAAATCTACCGACCCCGAATGTTCCGCAGTCTGCGCAATGACGCCCCATACAAAGAAGGTCGAGAGTCGCTCGACGAAAATGGAAAGGCCATTCGCGACACTCGCCGCCATCGCGCCATGCTCAAAAAGACAGTCTATGGTAAAGAAGTCTCTATCAGTTCCTGGATCGAACATGAATTCAGCACTATGAAAACGCTTTACGACGCTGGAGCCGCTGTCCCCAAACCATTGATGAGGGGCAACAACACCATCCTCATGGAATACTTGGGTGAACTCCACCGGCCAGCGCCCACCTTGAACGGCGTCACCCTGCAGGCGAGGAGTGCGCAACGTCACTTCCAGCATATGCTAGATAACGTAGGGCTGATGCTTGCCAACAATCGTGTACACGCTGACTTCTCTTCCTACAACATCCTCTACTGGGAGGATGAACTTACCATCATCGATTTCCCCCAGGCAGTCCACGCTTTAAGTAACCGCAATGCTCAAGTTTTTCTGCAACGGGACATTAAGCGACTCTGTCAGTATTTCCAACGATACGAGATCCAGGCCAATCCTCAAGCTATCGCCGACACGCTCTGGCAGCGCTTTATGGACGCAGAATTGTAGCGAAAACAATCCCCGAACCGCCTACGACCATCAGTTCCCACCCCCTTCCAGAACTGCAAACCAGTCCAGCTGACGACCCGAGCAAACGACTATCTGACCATACGACCAAGCGACCATACTGACGTCCACTGAAATCCAGCATTTCTGGCGTGGCGACCTCATGACGGAGCCTGCCTGACATAGCAGTCGCTGCGTTGCCGGCCCATACTGCTGATTGAATGAAATCCCCCCTGTAAGCACAGCCTCAATTCGTAACAATCAGCAGTATGGCAGAGATCGTCAGAATCGAAAGGATGATCTTATCGAATACCTCTTTGCGCACCCGTGACACAAACGTTTTGCCAATATAAACTCCGATCGGTACGAATATCAGTAGAAAGGCGATCTCACGCAACCGTGCCAGATCGATTAATCCCGCATACATGTAAAAGGGCACTTTGATCCAGTTTAGTACCAGGAAAAACAGGGCCGAAGTTGCGATGAATGTGCGTGGCTGTACATCCTGCATCAACAGGTAAATAGCCACCGGCGGACCACCAATGTGAGCGATGGTTGATGTGAATCCGGCCGTACCCCCGGTAAATACACCGTGCCACGGTCTCGGGCGATAGCTGAAATAACTCAAAAGTCGTGGTTCCAGAAATTTGTACAAGGTAAACGACAGAAGGTATTTCTGACATCGATGTTGGTTACGATTAAAATGGCGGTTGGATGATGGGATTGGGTAGCAGACGAACGGTGGGTGGAATTACGTTCGTAGATAGGGGACCGATTGCGAGCCTTCGGGCAGCACACAAATGCGTGTGTCCTCTCCCCTGATACTCTGTAGATGTGCAACCATCTCTTCGATACTCGTGCAGGGGTTAAAGAGGGCGCGTTCGATTTGATCCGCCGTCAGCCCATCGCTATAGACAAAGACGTCGGCGTGCAATTGGATGTGCGCCTGCATTTGTATTTGCCATTGGTCGTGCTCGGCAAAACCTGGTCTTGCTAGCATGTCCAAAATCCCCTGTGGTGATCCTGTTTCAGCCAGCAGTTGCGCATATCTGCCATGGTCAGGCACGCCATCTTCGCACGCCGCGGCGACGATAATCGACCCACCTTTTTTCACAACCCCGGCGGCAGCTTTCATCCCCTTGACAGCCTGATAAAGATTCTGGTCGAGTGGGTAACCACTGTTGGTGGTGACGACGATGTCGTAGGGTTCGTCTACTGCTATCATGGCATTTTCACGGACGAATTCGCAGCCGGCGGCATGTGCTTTAATCATGTCTCCTGCAAAAACACCAGTAATCTCTCGACGATCGTTTAAGGTCACGTTCAACAAAATGGTTGGGTTTGTACGCAGTGCCATCTCCCGCATTTCTTCCCAGATCGGGTTACCATGCAAGATACCCCAAGTCGCCTTAGGATGGCCCACCATGTCGACACTATGGTTGCTGAATACACTTTCCGCCCCGGCTAAAGAGGGTAGGATTGCCTTAGGACCGCCACTGAATCCAGCAAAAAAATGAGGTTCGATAAAGCCGGTGAGGATCTTCACATCTGCTTCGAGGTAGGCGCGATTGATACGCACAGGATGGCCGAGATGCGTATGTCCGAGAGACGCCAGTTGATCGCCATCAAAACAATCATGTTGGAGACAGAGATAGTTATCCACGATGTCATCGCCCAGCATCATGCGCAACTCAGGTTCTGTCTGAGGCCGGTGTGTGCCCAATCCATTTAGAAGCACGATATCTGAAGGGCGGATACCCACATCTAACAGCTCCTGAATGATAACAGGCAATATGCGATCGTTGGGCGTGGCCCGGGTGATATCGGTGTGCACTATCACGACACGATCGCCTGGTTGAGCGAGTTGGTTGAGTGCCCGGCCAGCGATGGGATCATGCAACGCATCCACTAGAGCGCTTTTTTCGTCAGTCAATCCCGGCACAAACCTGGGTCGGATCACATCAACTGAATCAGGTAGCTCCGCGACCATGCCATGGCGACCATAGGCTAGTTTCACTTGCATCTTAATACGCCTCTCATCGAAGAAATCTGTGGATCAGTGGGGGTTTTTGTGGGCCTGGGAGAGCACGTGGTGCGTTGGTGCGTTGGTGCGTTGGTGCAGGGTGCAGGGTGCAGGGTTGGTTTGTGCGGTTACAAAAAAAACGATGGCCTGGTAGAGTGAGGGTATGCCCTACCAAGCCATCGTCATTCGCTTTGACAGAATTGCACAATGCTATTCTGCGCCAAGCGTCTTCAAGTAGGCGTAGCTCTTAAGCATATTTTCGTCACCGCCCACCTCAAGCGTCGAATACTCGAGATTGGGAGCATCTTTAAGGACCTCATAGACACCGGCGATATCAATCACACCTTCGCCAAGGGCGATGGGCCCGAAGCCACAACCGTACATGGTGCCACGTAGCTCTTCCCAGTCGGCCGGCAGGTCTTTCCAGTGCAGATGGTAAATCTTATCCTTGAAAGCCTTTGACATCTCGACTGGATCGGCGCCGCCTAGCCAGGAATTGCCTGTGTCCATATTTACGCCAAGGACCTCAGGATTTCCCAGACGATCCATGATGGCTTGGATGCCCTTGATGCTATCGGTGAGCACGCCATGCGGTTCCAACAAGATGCGCACGCCATAGGTTTCGGCCAGTCTTACCGGCTCGTGCAATTTCTCGGCGACAATAAAGACTTTTTCGTCCCAACTCAGGCTGTGACCCCAAGCAGATTTGGGATCGCCCTCTGTGGTGATCACGTCCTTGACACCCATGCCCGCCGCCAACTGTACCGCCTTCATAAGCTCGTTGGTGGCGTAGCGAGCGGGAGAGCTGGGGTCCAGGAGATTGGCATGAGCACAGACGCTGGTGGCAGTCAGGCCATGTTTCTCAAACAAGCCCAATACATCGGCCGGGTTATCGTCAAGGCTTGCGGTTGCCGTGAAACCGAATTCTCGGCCCAAGATCCCACCAGGGTGGTTGTCGGTAACGTCAGCGTACTTGAAACCTAGCCCGGCAACGCGTTCTAATTGATGATCGAGCAACGAGAATGGATCGACCAGTGCAAAACATCCTACCTTCATGATACTCTCCTGATTTTATGTTTGGTGGTTAAACAGGATTTCGTGTGGTTCCAGATGATACGTGTTGCGTGTTGCGTTCAGACGCTGACTCCGGCTTCCCTCATGCATATTTCGACCCATGCCCGGTCTTCTCCGGCAAAGGGTGGCTGAAGGTCGCTTTGATAGTCGATAACCAAATCATATCCCGCCCGGTCGTACAGATCGTGCAGAATTCGGTTTAAATCTACGTCCAGTTCATCTTCGCCAACGCCCAAGGGCAACGGGAATGGGGGAATTGGCTGCTTGAAGGAGAATGCGTAGAGATCGGCGCGGGGCCGCTGTTGCGAGCGGCTAAGCAAGATCCGGTAGTGTGTGTCCTGAAACTCTCCGTCGATCGGCATCGGTTCACCAATCCGCAAGAGATCGATCTCAAGCAGATGTGTTTCTGACCTTAAGACATCGTCCCGTTTCTGCAGATAGGTATCACGCCCTGTTCCGGGGCGTTTGTTACTTGGTGAAAGTATCTCAATCACCGTGATCACACATTTATCCTCGACAGCGCGGACTTCGAGATAACTCTCCCGAATTTCCTCTGCTCTGGGCACTTTGACCGCAATCGGCATCACCTGTGGTTCGTAGTGAACACTTGCCTCACGCAAGACCCTCATAGCTTGCGGTCTGACCGCCACATCTGCGCGCCCGATGATGCCCAAACTGCCTGGTGCAGATGAGTATATCCGTTCCTCGATAGAGACGAAATATCTTGGGCGCAGGATCCCGGCCAATTCGTCAGCCATGTGCACGATGAGTCGATTGTGCACATCCGGCCATCTGTACGGATGCTCTAGATAAGGGTCCATGCCCGGAAATGGCGTCGACATCAGTCATCCATTCGTGCTACGAGTGTTAACATCGGCGTGATTCTGCCAATCGCATACCTAATATCGGCATTATAGCAGCAAACACCTTGAGTTCGCATGATCGGACGGAACCACCATAGCGGGGACAAATCGATCCTACTCGATTAACACTTTTTCTTCGGTAAGCAGGTGGAATCTCGACGAACAATGCGCTACGGCATCGGCGCCGGCAGCTTTGCCATCGTCGGTGCCAAAGGCTGCCAACCGTGCCTCGTTATCATCGAACCACATTTCAGATACTGCATGGTAGGGTAAATCGGGGCCATCTTCAAGTACGACGCTCATACGATAGTGACGCATTCCGGGTAGTTTTTTACCCAGCGGCGGGTGTTCTTCAAGGGCCCATTTGCGGAAATCATCCAGGCTTAAATCTTCTCGGCGTTTCAATAAGGATACGACTTTTAGCATGATATTTGCTCTAGTGGGTGGGTGGTGGGATTGAGATATGTTATTGAAGATTGATGATTGGACGGTGGAGATTGGAGATTAGAGATTGACCTCGTTCCGGCGATACACAAGTTTCTAATGTGCCAATCTCTAATCTCCTTGTTTGGTGACAGGACTTCCTGCTTGAGAATTTGCGCTTTTAGGCTATCTCCTTCTCGTCAAGCGCGCGCAGGACTTTCTCCGGCGTGACAGGCAGCTCGGTGATGCGCACGCCTACGGCGTTGTAGATGGCGTTGACGATGGCTGGGATCGGTGAATTGGCCGTCATCTCGCCTACACCTTTGACACCATAGGGACCGGTGGCAGAGGGATATTCGAGCACCACACTCTCGATCTCAGGCAGTTCTGTGGGGCCCGGCATCAGGTACTCGCTATATCCGCCTGGGCTGTGATCGATGGCCGGATAGTAAGGGGCGGTGGTTTCATACAGGGCGTGCGATACACCCATCCATGATCCGCCCACGATCTGTCCCTCGACCAGTTTGGGGTTCACCTGCCGCCCAACCTCGTAGGCGCTTTTGACGCTGAGCACCGTCACTTCGCCTGTTTCGGTGTCTACCTCGACCTCAACAACGGTGCAGGCATGCGCTTCAGTCGAGTCTGGATCCATCTCACCGGTCTCGGGTACCACATCGCTCTTGGGCTTCATGTAGATGCCCCGGCCGGAGATGGTACGCCCGTACTTGAAGTGCGCTGCCAGTGCCAAATCCACAATATGGATCTTGCTTTCAGGTGCGCCCTTTACCCGGATGAAACCCTCTCCGTCGGTCTCCAGATCCTCGGGCGCTACTTCCAGTTCCTCACCGGCGATCTGCAGCATGATTTCACGCGCTTCCTGCGCCGCCTGCATGACGGCGTTGCCCACGCGATGCGTGGCCCGGCTGGCAAAAGTGCCCATGCAATGCGGTCCGGTGTCAGTATCTGCGGTATCGATCAGCACATTCTCAAAGGGTAAGCCTAGTGTTTCGGCTCCGATCTGAGCGATAACCGTTTTCAAACCCTGTCCCAGATCAGTGCTGGATAGGGAAATCACAAAGGTGCCGGTGGTCGTGGCATGGATCAAGGCCTGACTGGGATCCCCCCCCAGATTCATGCCTGTTGGGTAGTTGACCGCTGCCATTCCGGATCCTCGTATTTTAGCCATGTTTGCCTCCTTCTCGGCCCCAGGAATTCATGATTTTGAGATGCGGCGGCAGTTCATGTCCCACTAGTTCAGCCGCTGCCTGCATCGTTTCGATCAAGGTGGCATCTTCCACCACTTTGCGATGGGGTTTGATGTCGCCATTACGGTAAGCGTTTACAAAGCGGATCTCCCAAGGATCCATGCCCACGATCTCGGCAATCTTGTCCATCTGCACTTCCAAGGCAAAGGAAGCGGGAGTCACGCCAAAGCCTCGCATGGCACTGCCTGGCTGGCGGTTGGTGTACACGCAATGGGCGTCGATAGAGACGTTTGGTATGGCGTAGGGGCCGGCCACATTGGCGGCGTGTTTGGTCACAGCATAGGGCGTGTGGCGGTTGTAAGCCCCCGCATCCGCATAGCTGGTAACCTGACGGGCGATGATGCGGCCATCTTTCATCACCCCATCCTTGTAATACAAGCGCCAGGCCCCACGTGTAGAGGAGACTCTCATCTCTTCTTCGCGCGTAAAGCGATACTTAACCGGGCGGCCAGTCTTCATGCTGGCCAGGATGGCGATGGGCTCGGTGATCACATCCACCTTTCCACCGAAGCCACCACCAACGGCGCCGCCTACAAAGTGCAGCTTGTTGAAGGGGATGTCGAGAATGAGGGCGGCGTTGTCCAGGGTGAAGTAGAGTGCCTGAGTGTTGGTGTAAACAGTGTAGCGGCCATCAGCTTCCGGATTGACCACGCAGCCGGTGGTCTCGGTGGGCGCATGCTCGATGGGGCTGGTCTGGTAGCGACCTTCGATGATGTAGTCAGCCGCTTCGAAACCTTTCTCCACATCGCCATATCGTACCTTGCGACAGGGATTGGCCTGACCATGCTCGTAATCGTAAATGAAATAGTTGGTGCCCCAGTCTTTGAGGATGGGGGCGCCTTCCTGCAGCGCTTCCTCGACGTCGAAGACCGCCGGCAATTCTTCAATATCCAGCACCACCCTCGAAGCTGCCTCCGTAGCTGCATCTTCTGTCTCAGCAATGATGGCGGCGATCTGCTCACCCTTGTACTTCACCTTGCCATCTGCCAGCACCGGCTCTTCGTCAGGGCCAACGCCGATTAGACAGAGGATGGTATAAACGTTCTTGGGCACATCCTCGTGGGTGAGTGCTTTGACGAAACCTGGTACTTTCTCGGCTTCAGAAAAGTCAATGCCCTTGATGATGCCATGGGGCACAGGGCTGCGCACCATTTTCAGATACAGCATATCGCGAAAGTGGATATCGTCGATGTAGACAGTCTTGCCAGTGACATGGCCCACGCCATCGCGCCGCTGAACTGACTTGCCTACGACTTTCAATTCTTGGATAGTCATGACGCACCTCCATTCCCGTTCATGCGCTGAGCCGCATCTTGTACTGCCTCGATAATTGGTTCGTAGCCTGTGCAACGGCAGACGTTGCCGGTTAAGGCTTCGATGATCTCCTGGCGGCTGGGCTGAGGATTGTGGTCCAACAGGGCTTTGCTTGTCATGATAAAGCCCGGTGCACAGTAACCACATTGCACGGCGAAGTTGTCGAAGAAGGCTTCCTGGATGGGGTGAAGCCCATGGTTGGGCGTGATCCCCTCCAGCGTCGTCACCTCATGCCCCTGTACATCTTCTACCGGTAGCAGACACGAGGCCATGGGCTCACCATCGACCAAAACGGTGCAGCTGCCGCAACCCCCCTGTTTACAACCGGCCTTGGTGGCTGTGAATTCGAGCTTGTCGCGCAGCACCATCTGCAAAGTCATGAGGGGCTTGGCGATGATCTCGGCCTCCCGGCCGTTTAGGGTAAAGCTAATGATTTTAGATGCCATGATCAGTCCCCCTCCCCCTCTCCAGCAATCTGGGACAAAGCCCGGCCCACGTACACCTTCAGCATACGACGCCGATACCATTCGCTGGCGACGGCATCGGTGAAGGGCTCGCTTGCGTCGGCAGCGACAGTGGCGGCGGTTGCGATGGTGGCTTTGTCAAGTGATGAGCCCACCAACACGGCTTCAGCCTCGATCGCTCGAATGGGATGAGGTCCGACAGCACCTAGCGCCAGCCTTGCCTTGGAAACAATGCCCCCATCAGAGACGATGTGGGCGGCGACAGTGACGATAGCCGGCGTGTTAGCATGCTTGCGGCCATATTTCAGGTAGGCAGTCTCGCCTTCCGGTATCGGCACCTGGATCTCGGTCAGCAATTCATCCTCGGCCATGACGGTGCTCATCCAGCCGCTCCAAAACTGGGCCAAGGGGACGACACGTTCACCCCCGCTGCTCACCAGCTTGACCTGAGCGTCCAGAGCCAGCAGGGCCACGGCCAGATCTCCGGCAGGGGGTGGCACAAAAAGATTGCCCCCCACGGTGCCCATGTTGCGGATGGTCCAGGCGGCGGTGCTAGTGGCAGCCTCTTGCAGCATGGGGATTGCAGACAACGCCACAATGCTTGTCAGTGTAGTCGTGGCGCCGATGCTGACGACACCATTGCCAACACTTACAGCGTCGAGACCGACCTGTTTGAGTCCCATGACCTGGTCGGGGGTGGAAATACCCTCGTTTATCAAGGGCATGGTCACCGTGCCACCGGCCATGACCAGCAGCGACGGGCCATGTTTCGCCAGCAACCCCACGGCCTCGTCCAGCGACTGCGGCGTGAAGTAGGTTTGTACAGCCATCATACCTCCTCTTGAGAACCCTCTAGGAGGGCGAAGAACCGAGCGGGTGATCCCTCAGCTCCATCGATCTTAATGAAGGGCGCAAAAAATGGGAAACGTTCTCCACCCCTTGGGAGTCGAGAGAAATTCGTCAATTGCTGCATCAAAATCGCATTGTTTTCAAGGATGATCTTGTGGATGATAAAATCTTCTGATGTGAAGTCAGGCAGGCGAGCGCAGTATTCGCTAAAACAGTCAAAGGCTATAGCCTTGGCGCCACGGTCGACAAGCCATTGGGCGGCTTCAGGCGCGCAATAGGGTGATTGCAGGTAATAAGTTGGGAAATTACCCCAGTGCTTTTCGGTCCAATCCGTGCGCACGAGGACGATATCCCCTGGGCCGACCGCTTGTGCGTGTGCCTCCATATCGGCCACGGAGATCTCATGATTGGCCTCGACAAAACTGAGGTCGACAACCAGCGCCTGGCCAAAGACCCTGTCCAACGAGACATCGGCGGCGGTTTCGCCATCTACAACAGTGTGACGCGAAAAATCGACATGAGATCCTGTATGCAAAAGCATCTCTATCTTACTGGCCTGCCAGAAACCGGGGCCACGATGGTATGGCGTCAGTTCAAGTTGGATACCGACCGAGGGCGGGCTAAGGGTTTGTTCGCCAATGACGACGGATAGGTCTATGATTTTGGTCATGGGGTCTTTTTTGGCCTCATGCTGACTGCAAATGATTGAGGACGAAGATTAGAGATTAGAGATTAGAGATTAGAGATTAGAGATTAGAGATTGAATCACAACTCTTACTGCAAACAAATATCAATCTTGGATCTTCAATCATATTCAGCTTCCCATCAAAGTATTGAGGATCAACCAATCAAGCTCCTCATAATCTCTGGCCGCCCTCAGTTCCTCGACCTTTTGCTGATCCATCGATCTAACGACTTCGACCAGGCGCAGGAACAGATGGAGGGAGTTGCGCAGATGTTTGGTTGCCAGTTCAGGGGGTTGGGTACGCACTGCTTTGACATCCAGGCCTACCATGCCGATTTCAGCGTAGTTGTGCCGTTCTAAAACCAGCACCTGATTGAAGGCCCGGCGCAGGTCGACGGAACCAAAGGCACGGTCCTCGTCAAATTTGAGGCCATTCTGGTCATTGAGATGCACGCCCCACAGCTTATCGAAAGCGAGGGCGAAACCCATTTCTTCGGAGGGATCGAGTCCGGCCAGTACCGCATGGGCCGACTCAACCAGTGCTCCCACCCGGGAGGGATCAGCGGCCTGGGACCCCAAAGCGAGGGCGTGGCCGATGGTAGGAAGATAGGCCAGGTCCATGGGCTCGTTCGGTTTTGGCTCGATGGCTATACGCAAGTCAGGATCGTACTCCAACAGCATGTTCACGGTTTCCAGAATTAGCTCAGTCCCCCGCACGATGTCTTTGCTCTCCCGCATGTAGGTGCCCTCGCGCGCCAGCCACAACACCATCAAGTCTGTACCCAGGTAGCGGCAGATGTCGGCGCATTTCTTGGCCCGATCGTTGGCATAGGCCCGAGCCTTAGCATCGTTAGCCGTAAAGCCCCCATCCACCGTCAGGGGGTGCTCCCAGATGCGGGGGGCGGCGAACTCTGCAACCAGACCCAGATCATCCAGTTGCGCTTTCATCTGCTCGGCCTCGTGCCGGATCTGCAATTCCGATTTGTCATCCAGATCGGGTACGGCGTCGTCATCATGGAACTGCATGGCGTCAAAGCCGAGATCTTTGAGGATATGTAACTTGTCGGCAAATGCTACGGTCGGGCGCACCGGTGGTCCAAAGGGATCTGCGCCTTCGTGGATATTCCAGGGGCCGAATGAGAATTTATAGTTGTATTTATTCATTGCATGAACCTCTGTGAATCAGAGTGACTTAAACCAGTCGTGTTCGATCTCAATATGTTCAACCTGCACTAGCTTTGTTTCCACCCCCAGACCTAGTTCCTGTAATTTTCCAACAAGCAATTCTCCGTCGATTAGGTCAATCGCTGGAGCACCATCCCTAGTTGCCTCTCGCACTGCGTCTTTCGTGAAATTGCCAGTCGTAATCAACAATGCCTTATCTGCTCTGCCCACCATCGCGCCTCGGAAATCCCTTACTTGGCTTGCCCCCACAGATCCTCTGTATCTTTTGCACTGAAATATCACGTGAAAGCCGAGTAAGCCACTTAACCGCATAATGCCTTTGCCATCGACACCGCCATCCCCGCTGCGTCCAGTAACCTTAACCTGAATAAACCCGGATTCCCGCAACATCCGCTGTACTAGACGTTCAAATGCATCTGGTGGCATATCTAGAAGCGTTGCTAGTAACTCCTCTCTCCATGTTACTTCGATGTCTGATGCCCCTTGTTCCTTCTGTTCTGCTTCTGTGCGTTGCTCTAATTCGTTTGGTTCTCTGGGATTTCGCGTGATGCGGATTTTCCTCGCACGATATCTAGACGTTTAACACAACCAGCCACTAGGTGTGGGGGCATCATCGACTGAAATTCGTGATCGTCACGCGAA
>PIVW01000536.1 GCA_003353825.1 Chloroflexota bacterium | reverse complement strand
AGTTTCTTGTAGCTTGTCATTGGCCGTTGCTCCTGTTTTGGAATGTGTCTTCTTTACGTCATTCCTCGTAGCAAACCATATCTTCTGGCTTTTGACCAATTTAATCCCTATAATGTCTAATTATCTACGTAATCAGACAGAAGGATGAAAACACCTCCACATGTTATTACTCGCAATGACATGTGCACCCTCTTACACGAATGTAGCGATTTCGGCGAGCGATTTTTTAGTGATTACCGGCACCTCGACACCATCGGCCGGATAACCGGTCACCAGGATGAGGTAAGGGCGCTCGTTGCTGGGGCGTTGTAGGACGCTCGAGAGAAAGGCCATCGGGCTGGGCGTGTGGGTTTGCGTTGCCAGTCCGGCATGGTGTAAAGCTGTGATCAACATGCCGGTGGCGATCCCCAGCGATTCGTTGACATAATAATGTTTGGTTTTGCTGCCATCCTCTGCGACGGCATAACTTTGGGCGAAAATCACAATGAGATAGGGGGCGGTTTCCAAGAACGGTTTGTTGGCATCTGTTCCTAGATGTGCGAGTGCGTTCAACCATTCATCGGGAGCGCGCCCTCCATAAAAGTCACGTTCTTCGGCTTCAGCGGCCTCCCTGATCTGGCGCTTGATGGCCGGATCGCTGACGACGACGAAATGCCACGGCTGCTGATTGGCGCCGCTAGGGGCTGTTGCAGCCGTGCGGATGCAATCCTCGATCACCTGACGTGGTACCGGGCGCTCAGAGTACATCCGCACCGTGCGGCGGCGGCGCATTTCCGCCAGGAAGCCGGCGGCGCGCTGCTGCATCTCTGCGGGTGCATGATATGTGAAGTGCAGTGAAGTAAACTCGGGTTGGGGCATAATATTCGAACTCGGGAGTGCGGTGATCTGTCGGGATTTGTAACTGGCATCGAAGGTATACCATTATAGCCTTATCGCCGTTAACTGACCGAAACAGCAAAAGGCGTTTCAGCCACTGGACGATAGACAAACGATTTGATAGACGGTTCATTTATTTCCTACTTGCTTTGACGGACGGGAAATACGGTTGTATGCTTGTTGCGTCATTGATTCATTCACACAGACCATACTCAAACCTCAGTGGTGTTCCTATGCGCACGATTCGCCTTGCCCTAGTACAGATGAACCCCATCGTCGGAAACATACCCGGTAACACGACCCGCATTCTTGACTGGTTGGCGCGGGCTCGTTCTGCCGGCGCCGATTTGGTGCTCTTTCCAGAAATGGTGATCTCCGGTTACCCACCCGAGGACCTGTTGCTCAAACCTGACTTTCTTACGGCCAACGCCAGGGCTTTAGTGGATATCCAGGCCCAGACCAACGGTCTTAGCGTGGTGCTGGGTTATCCCGCTGCCGATGAATACGATGTTTACAACACCGCTGCCGTTTTGCAGGATGGCCAGTTAGTGGGGCTCTACCAAAAGCACTATCTTCCAAACTACGGCGTATTTGATGAGAATCGCTACTTTGGCGCTGGCAAAAGCAGCCCTGTTTTCGATTTTGGCGGCGACCGGGTGGGCGTGAGTATTTGCGAGGATATCTGGTACGCAGGTGGGCCGCCGCAGTGGCAGGCCTTGCATGGCGCTGAATTGTTGGTCAATATCTCCGCTTCGCCCTTCGCCCAGGGCAAGGGAGACGAGCGAGAACGGATGATGGCCACGCGCGCCAATGACAACGTCGGCATCGTCGCCTACTGCAATCTGGTTGGGGGGCAGGATGAACTGGTTTTCGATGGTCACAGCCTGGTGTATGGGCCTGAAGGTGAACTACTGGCGCGCGGCCCTGCCTTCGAGGAAGCGCTGATTGCGGTGGATGTGGATCTGGATGATGTGTTCCGGCGGCGTTTGCACGATCCTCGCTCACGCCAGCACCGTGAACTGGTTGCCAAGTTGACTGAAGCCGGCGAACGGGTGCCCCGGATCAGTGGATTACGACCTCTGCACCACGTCGATGAACCCGGCCCAGAGAACATAACACAGGCTATTGCGCCGAAACCAGACGCTGTAGCTGAGGTCTACCAGGCATTAGTCCTGGGCACGCGCGATTATGTGCACAAAAATGGATTCGAAACCGTCCTCATGGGGTTGAGTGGCGGCATCGACAGTGCCCTCACCGCAGCTATCGCCACCGATGCCTTGGGGCCGGACCATGTGGTGGGGGTGAGTATGCCCTCGCGCTATTCCTCGGATCATTCCCAGGATGATGCCAGACACCTGGCCGAGAATCTGGGCATCAAATATCTCACCGTGCCCATTGAACAGCCTTTTGCAGCCATGCTGGAAACACTCAACGGCCCGCCTGACACAGTCTTCGCGGGCACTGAATTCGGGGTGGCTGAAGAAAATATCCAGGCCCGCCTGCGTGGTCTCATCCTCATGTCATTATCCAATAAATTCGGCTGGCTTCTGCTCAGCACGGGCAACAAGAGCGAGAGTGCGGTGGGGTATGCCACCCTGTACGGGGACATGGCGGGCGGTTTCGCCGTGATCAAAGATGTGCCCAAGGAACTGGTCTGGGAATTGGCGCGCTGGCGCAATGCCCAGGGCGAAAAGGAGGCGATACCCGCCAATTCTATCACCAAACCGCCCTCCGCCGAGTTGCGCCCCGACCAATTCGATACCGACAGCCTGCCAGCTTACGACATACTCGACAAGATTCTGGAGATGTATGTTGAGGACGATCTGAGTAGTGCTGAGATCGTGGAGACGGGATTCGATGCAGCCCTGGTAGAGCGTGTCATGCGCATGGTGGATCGCAACGAGTACAAGCGGCGCCAGGCCGCTCCCGGTATCAAGATCACGGCCAGAGCTTTTGGCAAAGATCGGCGTCTGCCCATTACCAACCATTTCAGATTCGTAAGAGTCATCAATCCCCCAGCCAATGGCAGCCCCAGTGTGTTTTAGCGAGGGATGGCTGCTAGCGGAGCGTGCCGCGATTCGAGTCATAGTCTACCCGAGCGAGAACGTCTACGGCCATCGGGTCAAAAAACAGGGGGTTATCTGCCTGCGCTTTGGCGTACAACCTAATCAGCAGGGTTTCCTGTTCGGGGGTTAGTGTTACCTTTGCTGCGGTGCTCATGGTTATTGAGAGGGCTAAGCTATTCCTCATGGTTCTCTGGGATTTCGCGTGGTGCTGATTTTTTCCACACTATATCTAGGCGCTGGCACAACCAGCCACTAGGTGTGGGGGCATCATCGACTGAAAGTCGTGATCGTCACGCGAAGTCCCAAAGAGCCTTCCTCATAAGTCAGCGATAGCGTTTGATTGAGTGACCCTAATTTCCCTGCATTCCACGGACAGCCCGCTTTGACCCTTCAAGTTTATTCTGACACACATCGAAAATAATCTCTGCCCTACGTCTGAGCAACGTGCTGAGATATTTCTGATATCGGATTAAATCGACCGATGAAGCCAGTAGTTGCTCCAGTTCCTCTTTCAGATGCACCATGTAGAATAGATCGGGAGGCATTTCGACTACGACATCGATGTCGCTAGTGTCAGTGGACTCACCGCGTGCTACCGATCCAAAAATACCCAGGCGGGTGACACCGTATTTCTCGGCGAGCTCCTGCTTATGCGCTTGTAATATACTTAGTACTTTTTTTTGTTGCATTATTTATTTCCGATTTCTGTGAATGATGCATAAACCGATCTCATTATTACGACAATGGCACATTAGAATCCACTACATGTAGTATGTTTCTGATATGCACTACAGTATAAGGGACACGCTAGATTCCGGCAC
>PIVW01001220.1 GCA_003353825.1 Chloroflexota bacterium | reverse complement strand
ATAACAATACAGTAACAGAGAACAGCGCGGGCGATGGCGGTGGAATCTATTTTATGAGCGAAGGTGATACTGAGGTATTGAATGTATACAACAATATTCTCTGGGGCAATACAGCCAGTGGCAGCGGCGGTGATGTCTATGTAAACGGTTATGGTTCACATAAAAATTTCTACAATAATAACCGCCATGATATGTATGGCTTATGGGATTTTGCCGGTGGCAATATCGATGTGGCACCACTGTTTGTTAATTCCGCAAGTGGCGACTATCATCTGCGTGCCGAGTCTCTCTGTCTTGATGTTGGTGAAAACACAGCACCAAACCTCCCTACAACTGATAAAGAAGGCAACCAGCGGATAGGTGACGGCGTAGTCGATATGGGTGCCTACGAGCATGCCACCAGTGATCCGCATCCTGCGGACACCAACGGCAACTGGAACCTGGAATCGGCAGAATTTGCAGCCTACGGTGCAGCTTGGAAGAATGGCGATAGCTGGGCAAGCGGCCCAGTGCCTATCCCGATCGACTATGCTACACGTGCCGGCTATTTGAGCGAAAGCGGCGGCACCTATCATAACGAAGGCGGCGGTAAGCCAGGCTGCTGGGTTCCAGGAAGCGGTAATTAGTCATCACTCCATTCACCCCAATAGTGGAATTGGATATGAAACGGCAAAAAGCCAGACGTTTCGCCATACCCCTTTGCATTGCTGCGCTGGTCCTCACCATGTGGAGCAATGCCTTGGCCATCTCGGTGCGCAGTGTCTCTATGGTTAACCCCTGTGCACCGGTGGTCTCCATAACGGTTACACCGGCAGAGACCGTGACCACCTATGCTGTTGAAGAGATACTACCTGGTGAAATCAGCCCGCTTGCCATCAGCGATTACGGCAGCTGGGATGGTTCGACAAAGACGCTAC
>PIVW01000535.1 GCA_003353825.1 Chloroflexota bacterium | reverse complement strand
CATTTGTATGCACTCGCATACTTATCAGAGTATATCCAACCTGGTTCATGTGTATTGGATGTTGGTTCTGGCTCTGGGTCTGGACCGGGATCGGGGTCTGGATCGGGATCGGGGTCTGGATCGGGATCGGGGTCGGGATCTGGGAGGGCTTCTTCAATTAAATCGTTGATGAAGTCTTTATCAATCTTCCAGCAGCCGGCTTCCCAGACAAGGCCACCGCCTGGGCAGACGGGCCATTCTGACCAGTTGACTGACCAGCAACCGTCGTAGAGGTGGATCCCGCCGTTTGTGCAAGCAGGCCATTCTGACCAGTTGACTTCCCAGCAACCGTTGTAGAGGTGGATCCCGCCGTTTGTGCAAGCAGGGAAGTGCTCCCAATTCACCGAGAGAACGATGTTGGTGTTGTTGCACTGGTTGGCGGTAAATGTGCCGCCCCCTTTCATGTCGTCGGTCGTGCGAATGGTTAGTTCGCCGTCACAGACTCGCGATGACACGAATTTGTGCAACCACTCGTTGTTGATGCACAGGGTGATGTCTTCGTTGCACTTGGAGTTGGCATAGAAATCGCCACCACCTTCAAGTGATTCGCACGTCTTAATTGCAAGCTTGCCGTTGCCGGGGCAATCAACGTGGAACTCAATAGTTTCATTGTGAGGCTGGCGAAGAGTGATATCACCGCCACCCTCAACACAGCCGGATCCAACGAACGAAATCTCAGCACCTTCGCAAGCTTTGCGAGGTGGACATTCGCGACATCCGTCGAGTGATTTGTTTTTGTACTTGTCGTAAGAGCTAGTCATCTTGCTGTCCTGCAGACGCGGCAGACGGGTCGATTTTTCCTAATAAAGCGCCCGACCGGGAGCATGTTTGATTTCGGCATGGGAATGCGATCACCGGATGCTTTGTCGACGTAGGTTTGGCGGCATGAGATGTAGTGACCAACATCAGATGGCCGCACCAAGTACCGGCAAGCCGTGGTGCCTTGTTTGCAGTCATCGACGTACCACTCGTTGACTAAATAGGCGTCATCGAATTGCCCTTCGACATTGCTATCGCGCCAGATGCAGACGAGGTCGCCTGGATCCACCCGATAGTTGCCTTTACAGCTGCCGATGACGGTCATGAAGCCAGTCTAGGTTTACCGCCAATAACCTGAACAGAGCCAACTTGCACTAAAGGACTGCCAACGATTAGCTGCACTCGAAAAGGAATTGTCGGATAACTTTGCGTTGTGATAGTGATAAACACTTCACCAGGGCTTACAGGCTTAAGTGTCCAGCCCTGGTCGTCCAGGCCGTAGCCGTTCCCGAAGCGATCAGACAGGCCGCACCAGACATGCTTGGCGTAGTGCTTTTTCTGTTGCAGCTTGAGCTGTGACTCGAGCTTGACGATGTCAGTCTCACCAATGAGCTGATCGGGCCTTGGGCCGGGGATGCGGATCAGCCTGACAGGCTTGGGTTCGCTCACCCTGAAACAACAGAAGGCGCTGGGACGACCCATGTCAGCTCCAACATCTCCCATTAGTTCGAGATGTGTTTCGTCGATCTCGCCGAGGTAGTCAGACTTCGCCTTGCTGTTTGCCTTGACGTATTTCAGGCCAACTTCATTGGCCGTACTGGTGTTGTCAGACCCCCCGTAAAAGCATGTTTGCCGCACGATCTGTGGGCTGTGATCTTGTTTGGCCACTGCCCTGCGGCGACTTTCTCAACTGTAGTTTGGCTTTCATACTGAAGTGCGCGTAAGGCCTGATCAGTCGGGCAAAGGCTTCCATCGACTCTGGTTTCAGAGCGATACCGGTGAAGTACTTGCTGCTTCGCTTGACCTTGTTGTCAATTCCATGTCGGCTGATGCATTCGGCAATGGCTTCGTATTCGTCTTGGCTGAAGCGACCTTTGATAACACCAGCACGCTTGAGATCGATATGACCTCCATCAATCCATAGGGCTGTTAGCCCTTGAATGTCGGTGATATCCATCACCTGGCTAGTGATCTGTTTACGGTCGCGTGGATAAAGCAGGGAATAGGCAGCCTCAAGCCCGGTTCCTTGAAAGCGAATGCGCTCGTCGTCGTAGAAGCTGTCGCCACCGATGGTGTCGCGCACGTCATCGGTGGGGCCGTCATGGAATCGACGGAGAGCAAACAGTTGATATGAGAGGTAGGTGCGCTCAGTCTCAGGCCTGACGATCTCAAGCCAGGGCCGCCGCTTGCTCCCTCGCAGGCTCATTTGTCCTTTGTTCAGACACCAAGCCAGCGCTGTCTTCGTGAACTGAGCAGTCATCGAATACGTGCTTTCGGGTAATGGGAGCGTATGGATGCAAGGCAGAGCGAAGCTTCTCAGCATTCTCTGCATCAAACGAAAGGCGAGGTTTAACGAAGCAGCCGCCCTTGGCAGTGCCGTAACCATCGCTAAGGAGTAATGGCCCCATGCTCTTTGCGCCGGTCAAGAGCTCGAGCCATCGACTGACGCGTTCGGCTTCCGCTTCAGTTGTTCCGCATCGAGCTAGCTGGGCAGAGCCGTCATCAAAGTTGCGGCCGCCCTCTGCCCAGGTCCACGCAGCAGCCGGAGCGCCGAGCAGATCAAGGACTGATTGGGTGATCTCTCGAGCGCCGTCTGGGTACAGCAGGTTGTAGACAGGACGAAGCTTGTTGGTCGAGACGCGAAAGCGCAGAACTGTGGTGTGCTTCGCTTGGTCGTCAATAACTCCGGAGCCTTTGTCGCGACGTTTTGAGTAACGAGCTTGGGTCCTGTAGGGAACAATTTCAGCCTTAGTTGGAATGAATTGGCGAAATTCGTCCACTTTTTCTGCAAGGAATCCGGCCTCAGTTACGCCGCCTGTAAGCGTTAATTGGACGTAACCCCCTCTGGGAGTGCGGTATTGGTTTAGGGAACCATCTACCAGCAATAAGCCAAGCAGCCCTTTGATGTCGGCAGCTTCCAAGAAAATTACTCCCTATGAGTTATCTATATACTAACTGCAGTACACAAGTCGTGTACTTCACCAGACAGCTAAGGAGTCCGTCTTCCCATGTGGATTGACAATGATTTCCCCAAACTGCTCGGCGCCGAGCTCTACAGACCTCACCCCGGTTACATCATCGAGATGGCCGTTGAGCCTGTAGTTGTACATGATTTTGCCAAACAACCTGGCCAAACTGTGCAGCTCGATCGTTATCGCTTCTGGGGTAATCCTGGTAACAAGGATTCCCGCGAGCGGACTGCCGATCAGACCTTGGGCACCGCGTCTTCACGCAACATCGTGAAAGACAAGATTCTCGTTTCACTGCGGGAATACACAGGTCCTGCGGACCCAACTGATCCAACTGCTCCTAGCACCTTCAAGGTTGCTCGTGAGACTCTGTTGACCGCTCAGCGCTTGCTGCTTGATACCGGCAACCTGAATGTTTTCCACCAGTCAATCGGAAGCTTGACGCTTCTTGATGACTATCGCCGCTGGCGTGACCGTGTTTTTGCCGACGAACTTTTCAAGGCAGAAGCAAACGGAATGGCTGATCAATGCCAGGGTGGTTATTACTATCCCCTCGGCAAAGAGAAGGCTGACGCCGCTCCATTCCTGACTTACTCGGCTGGCGAATCTGCCAAGTTCGATGTCAAGACTGACCTCCTAGAGGTAGTCAAGGACATGCGTAAGCGCAACGTCCCGACTTTCTCGGACGGTTATTACAGGTGCATTTGCGATCCAACCGCAATGATGCACTTGAGACAAAACGACGCTTTCAGAGAGATCGCGCGTTATGCCGGCAATG
>PIVW01001219.1 GCA_003353825.1 Chloroflexota bacterium | reverse complement strand
AGAGATGCAGAGAGCGCAGAGATTGAAAAACATTACTCTACGCTCTCTGCATCTCTATGGTTAAATCAATCTTCATCAACAGCTAGTAAGCCCCACTTTACCCAGTCAAGCACGGTTTCCTGGCTGCCGTGGTCTCATCCAGCCGACGTACCCGGCTCCGGGTCGGGGCTTCATGGAGAATTTCAGGCGATTCTTTGGCCTCCTGAGCAACTGCCTTAAATGCGGCAATGAACCGATCGATTTCCTGCTTGGTTTCGGTCTCGGTAGGTTCGATCATAATGGCGCCTGGCACCACCAGGGGAAAATAGATGGTGGGCGGGTAAAAACCGTAGTCGATGAGGCGTGCATCCTTGACTGCGCGCGTTTATCATCGCGTGTGATGCGCAAGCTCACGCGGTGATAAGAGGGCGAGGATACGGTTGTCTATGGGCCTACAACACATGCCACGCCGGTTAATGTTTAGCCCCCCAGATCCACACGCCTCCCTGCTCATCGCACCAATCTTGTAGGTCGTTCGAATCACCGTCATAAAGGAACAAGGAATATGCATTCGTAACGCACATCCCAATCGATTCCAGGATATCACAGAATTCCACTATTGTTCTACTAGACAGATAATCTTCCTCGCGCCAAGCTTCGCATACTGTATCCAAACAGATCTCATAGCGTTTCTCGGGGTATTGAAGCACGAGTTCACACGCAATGGTCATCCGTGTGGCCGCTGGGCGTAGCGTATTTTCTATGGGGTGAGGAAGATCATCGGTTGCGACCGATGGTGGCTTTGCTGTCGCCGTAGATGTCGATGTAGCAATTGGGGCAGCTTGTGCATCACTGGCTGCTCTGGGATCATCGCTACCCCAGACGCTTGCACATCTCAGCACAAGTATAACGGAAACCAATGCTACTAACGACGGGAC
>PIVW01001218.1 GCA_003353825.1 Chloroflexota bacterium | reverse complement strand
TGAACTTGGCCAGCCCTTACATGATCTCCTCAATGTCAAGTATCGTAACCAATTGGACCACTCTTGATCCGTCTGTGGGGGCTCTTGTATCATTTCGCCTGGAAGCCAACTTTGAACTACGACGGGTTGCTCGTAGCTACCCTGATCCAGAAAGATAGGTTCAGGGGCTAATTGGAGGTCGGCATCCTGTAGAGCCAGAAGAGTGTTATACTCACGGCCAGCACGATCCCTCGCATCCCGGACCGTAAATTTAATCGCAAAGTCACCCAGTTCGCCGGTTGCCCTGAAAAGCAGATTATTAGCACCTCCTGAGATCGGTTCGATATGCCAGCTCTGCCATTGTTCAGGCTCGGTAAGACCGGAAGATAGACGCCCTAATAGTTCCTGGAGATTATTTTGGGTGTGGTCATCCATAATTCGCATCTTGATGGAACTATATCTTTTCGCTTTCGATTAACTACTCGATATCGTGACTCGTTTGGCTATCACCCCCAATAAGACCGATATCCAAACGGGTTTCGATATTTTTCCTTATAGAGATACCCATCCCTCTTCTTCTCTCGGCTTTGCGGCATGACCGGATATCCTTGCCGGGCGAGGTGCGAGACCATCTCCTTTCCCCCTTCCGCACTGTCGTCAGCCACCACGACACCTGCACCTCCTCACTCGAGACCCAGCAGACGACTCGGATTCGTCCTGGCCATCACGTCGATATCCGCTTCGCTGATGCCGTTCTCGCGCATCCCTCTGAAAAGTTCGGACCAGGCATACGTGTGGATGGGTAGCCACGCCTGTCCACCGCAGCTCGACAGTATGCAGCTGGCTGGCCCGATGGTCTGGATGGCTTCGGCATAGTTCCCCATGGTGACGCTGGCACCCGGTCGCCCCACATCGTAGTAGATGAATTCGATGAAGGC
>PIVW01001217.1 GCA_003353825.1 Chloroflexota bacterium | reverse complement strand
GCACCTGCACGTCTATACGTGTCGACTAGAACGGGTAGCGGGAAGTCAACTTGTTATCAGGCCATCGGCACAGCCGTACGTGAAGGAAAGAGACCATTATGCATGCTGTCTGCTGAGCTGACGGTCGCGCTGCATGCTGCTCAACTCCATCATCACCGGCGCCACCACGATCACGCGTGCACGGAGATGTGGATCAAGAAGTCGCCGCCGGCAGGCCGGTGTGTCGGCGAAAACGTTTTGGCCCGGTCCAGGTGCATGTTGCGGTGTAGACGGATGCGGCAGAGCCTCCCGCAGTGAGGATCAGTGTGGGCATTTATGTGTTGGGTAATCATCACAGGAACTGGCAAGACTGGCCTCGGTGGGGCTGGCACTCACGGCCTGATCACCATGATCATTGGCTGGCCGACCGTCTCTCTGGGTCTGACATGACCGGGGATCGGGGACCGTGTAATTTCAGCTTCGATTGCATCTCGCTGTGCCTGGAGGGCATTGGCACGGTTCGCGATCTTTACGATGTCTGTGTTCTGTCTGCGCAAAACGCCGCTCTGACGGGCATCCTGGCCGAAGCAGTAGGGATATATTCATAAATGCAGCGAAGGCTGTCACATCTTTGACACATCATGGCGGCGGCCATTTTTCGGGTTCCCGAAGGTCTAGATAAAAGGTGGTCTGTGATTGGCCCGAAAAATAAAGGGCGCCCGATGACGTATTGATCATGAATATTTATTTTCATCACTCGGCGCACGCGGACCTAGTGTCGATGCGGCCAGGGGTGGAAGGAGAGAGGGGAGGGAGCGCGCTGGAACCCATGGTATATGCGAGGGTGTACATATTATACATCACTGGAAAGGTATCTTCTTACTCTTTTAGGAACTGCACCTGAGAAAATTATCTGACAATGCAGTTATGAGATTCATG
>PIVW01001216.1 GCA_003353825.1 Chloroflexota bacterium | reverse complement strand
GGAAGGCATTGCGGAGTTATGGAGTTTGGTGAAGGGATTCTTCTTTACGCCTCGTGTGGGAGTCATCACATTTGATGGTTATGGCTATTCCACATTGGTGTATTTGAATGAGTCGTATAATGACATCAGTCCTTTAAATCGGGACCGAGGTTTTGATGAAGCAGTTCGTAATGAATTTTATAACATCTTTCGAGACATCGACTGTAGCGGAAATGGCAATGACTTGACCGATAAGAGTACGGACACTATAGCGGCCATACAAGCTGCCTTCAAGCAGTTTGCTTATGAGGAAGAGGTCAATTTAGCCGCTTTTACTGCGTTGGCACGAGGTTTTCCGTATCAAGGTAGAGATAAAAAGATCGTACTGATCTCGACCTGCGCGCATACCAGCGGTGCGCAAGCGGTGTGTGATGCCTATGGTAGCGATGCCAGCCGAACTATGCCCACTGCGGAGGGCGACCGAGAAGTGGAATTTTTAGTGATGAACTTGCTCACTCTGCAAGGGACTGTGAGCGCTGGCGATTATTATGGCAATCCGCGCAACTGTTATATTACTGACATGGACCGCGATCGCGGCTATACATTGGGCAGAACTGAACGCGATGGCAGTCGTACTCCATTCTTAGAGTCGTATTTGGACGAATCTACACTACTTCGCATCAAAACGGAAATATGCCAGGAACCCACCGCCAGCCCGACCAAATTGCCTACCATATCACCCTCAGATTACCCAACTACAGCTCCTACTGCAGATCCAACCGGCGATCCCACCGTCGATCCTACCAATGATCCCACGGCAGATCCAACACGTGATCCCACTGCGGATCCTACCGCAGATCCAACAGATGAGCCCTCCGTATCGCCAACGGATGACCCAACGCACCAACCCACCAAAGATGAGGTGCCGTGCTGTTGTTC
>PIVW01001215.1 GCA_003353825.1 Chloroflexota bacterium | reverse complement strand
GTAGCTGATCAAGCTTCGCGGTTTCGGTCTGTTCGAGCGCCGCCACCGAAAGCCCAAGGGCGGGAGCAAGCAACGAGAGGCGCCAGGCTGATACGAGACGCGCGGTCTTGGGCCCATCGTTATCGGCCCCTTTTTGGTTCTCACGCGCATATGAAACAATAGCCTCATACGTACCTGGGATACCGAGTTCTACGCTACAGATCTGCTCTACCAGTTCACGTTCATAGTACAACCGGACCGCAAGGTACTGAACCAGGTCGATCGGGTAATAGGTCTGCCACTCAAGAGAATTCAGTTCAAAGTCCTGTGAAGCACACCAGTTGATGTGGCTGGCCCAGCCGTACAGCGAAGTCAGTTCAAAGGAGAGATACTCCTCCCTGAGCTCTGAAGGAATACCAAGCGCATCAAGATGGCTTAGGATGGCCTCCTCTGGTGAATCAGATAAAGCAGCGATTTTCCTACGGCTGTTGGCGATTCCGCAGGGTGACCATTCTTTAGCGGCCAGCGATTTCCAGGCAGCGTAGAATCCTTGCTCCCTTCTGGGCATCGGCCACGCAGCATGGCCCTGGTCCAAAAAGGCTTCACACCACTTGATGACCTCACGGTTCATCGTCCACTCAAGCTGCTTGTGCAACTCTGTGTCGCACCATCTCACCAGGGTCATTTCTTTGCCGATAGCCTGGGTTTCATCCTGTTCCACGACGTTTGGGGTGATATGTTCAGCCAGGGTACGGATCTCAGAACTGTTTGCGGCACGATTGACCGTGGCTTCGATTGTCTCCTGGGCAGGTGCTGAGATACCTTCGAGCAGATGGGCCCGCAGAACATCAAAGCGGCTGATTTTTTGTCCGCCAACCTCAACCTCGCCACTTCCTGCGATTTTGCCAAGGGCATCATCCAGTTGCTTCGGTGTGATCC
>PIVW01000534.1 GCA_003353825.1 Chloroflexota bacterium | reverse complement strand
AATCACGGTTACGGACCCCAATTTCGGGACTCTTACACGCAATTGTACGCTTATTCTTTACGAAAAACAATCCTGCAAATGACCAGGCGGCACCCTTTCTCTCAAACCGGGAATTGCTGCTTATCGAGCCTACCCTTTTGTATCCAAACATTCAGTTTTCAGCAAGCACAAGACTTATCTCGGATCGTATTTGCAAGTCTTGCCCTGCACTTCATTCATGTAAATGCACAGCTCGATATAGGCTGGTCGCCAGAATGTTTCACCGGGTGGACTGGGGTCCATAACCGCCCAGTAGTATTGTTCGGTATCTCTAGTCCATTCCGAATCTGGCATATAGATCAGCGACATCACACCTATCCAAGGCCAATTTAGTTCGGCCCATTTGTAGGCGCGCACAAGGTAATCAGATTGGACGAAAGCATTGATACCGGCGCCGGCGCCATGCCAGTAGTAAGGGCTGCCCTGGCGATCATCCCAAGTCCAGCCAAATTCCATAATGGCGATCTTCTTGTTGCCGTCTCCGTACTCCTCCATAATGCGACGTATATCTTCGACACGGCGGAAGGAGTATACCCGCAGCCGCTCTGCAGGACTAGGGTCATTGTTGTAAAGATTGGGGTTGGTGGCGATCTGAGCAGGATCGGTTTCTGGCGAAACAGCATAACCTGTGCCATGAACCCCGAGCATGTCGAAATATCCATTGCTATTGCCGCCCATGGCATCATACATCTGCCGGTAAAACTTTTCGTCGTACATGGCATCTGACTGATCGGCAGTGGTTGGCGCCATTCCGGCCGTAATCACAATCGCATTGGCATCTTTAGATTTGATGGCCTGATACGATTTTCTAAGCAAACCGGCGTAAGCGGCGGGATTTACAGGCTTGTTACCCCATTCGCGCGAGAGATTGGGTTCATTCCAGACCTGATAGGCATGGATACGACCTTTATAGCGGGCGGCTACTGCTCGTAGAAAATTGGCAAAGGCATCGCCACTTTCGGGTGGCTCTCCCGCCCAAAAGACTACATCGGATGGAGATACGCGTACCAGGAGTTTGAGGCCATTATCTTCTACCTGCTGTACGATACGGTCGGTGCGGGTCCAATCGAACTGGCCGGGTCCGGCGCCTTCTATGTCCTGCCAGGCAAACCACTGTTTCACCCAGTTAAATCCAGCTTCTTGCATCAGCTTCAGGTCACGCTCAGCCGTCTCTGGACGCCACCACAGAAAGGCCTGAGCACCAAAATCTGGGGAGCGCATATTGACCGGTCTGGATGAGGGGGCAGATTCGGGAGTCGGTGGGACTTCTGTAGGCGTGGCCGGGATTTCTGTGGGGGTAGGGGCCGCAGTTTCCACGGTGGGAGCAGGCTCGACCGGGGCTGCAGTCGGCTCGGCAGTAGCTGCTTCAACGGGCGCCTGCGTGGCAGTAGGTACAGGTGTATCAACCGAGGTGTCGGGAACAGGCGTGGCAGTAAGCTCCTCCACTTCAGGCATCGGCGTTTTGGTTGGGGTTGGCGTCGGTTCTGCCTCGGAGCTGCATCCACCCAACAGCAGGGCGCCAACGAACAGCACAAGCAACAGCCCCGTGCTGATCATGCCGGTTAAGAAGTATTTTGCATTACGAGTCGTAGCGTTTTCTGTCATAGATCGTCAGGGGTGAGAAGATGAGATAAAAGTAGATGCAAAGTGTGGAATTTAAATGTGTTTTGTTGAGAAGTAATCCAGTAGAGCAGTAGACTGAAATCTGCCGTCAAAGCAAATTCACGGACGCAATCTGCTCTGTTTCCCGGTTTCCCGGTTTACAGATGTACCGGTTTACAGGTCTACCGGTCTCCCAGTTATTTCGGCATGGCGCCCAGGGCATTGTAAACCGGCAGGCCGCCGCCTCCCTGATCGAGGATGCCCCATTGGGCCAGTTCTGTGCCGGGGTTGGTCATGCCGAAGTTAAGATTCCACAAGAAGGAGGGGCCAACATAGCCTGTGCTCTTCATCCATTGGTAGAATTCAGTCGTCCAGCGTGCCTGCTCATCCCGGCTATTGTCGTTGGCGTATCCATAGGAGGGATGCAAAGCACCCCCTGCCGCCCAACCGAATTCTGTGGGCCAGATGCGCTTACCTGTATCGCCATAACGTACCATGATGTTACGATATTCTTCGATGGTAGAGCGTGGCGCCCACGAATGGTGGGGGTTATCGCAGGGACCCCTGAAGCTGGCGTTGTCTTGCGTGATGAATTCGCAAGCTTGTTGCCAGGTCAGGTTCGGGGGTACGTTGTAGCCACTGGGATGGGCGCCGATGGCATCGGAGACATCCTTGAGGCCGTTACGGTACATCGCTTCCAGATATTGCACGTCATCGATGGCCAAACTTCCGACGTTTCCGGCCGGGGTAAGGGAGCCGCTAACGACGATCATCCCTGGGCATGCGGCTTTGATCGTCTGATACGAGCGTTTGAGCATATCCATATAACGCACCGGATCGAGTGGTTCATCTCCCCATTCGTAGTGTAGATTTTGCTCATTCCACACCTCTATCGCCTGGACTTTTCCACAATATCGGCCGGCGAATTGGCCCAGGAAATTGGCAAAGAGCTGGTTGTCGGCCGGCGGCCCCTCGACGCCGAGGTTTGTCCCTGAAGGACGCGCCCATTTGGGCGCTTTTACGATCGATGCAAGAATTTGCAAGCCCTGGCCATTGAAGAAGTTGTTTAGATTATCTTGTCCGCCCCAGCCAATAGCGCCTTGTGAGCCTTCCATATCCTTCCAAGGAACCTGCCATTTCACCCAATTGAAGCCAATATTTTTGATGGCGTTCGCCGCAAAGTTGACATCGGCGCCACCGTAGGGCTGGATCTGCAGACCATAGCCAAAGGTACCGGCGCCGGCAGGTGGAGTTCCACCTCCGCCACCACTTTGGGGTGCGGCGACAACCTTGGGAGGTTCAGGGATATCTGTGGAAACGGCTATGGTATCAAGCGGGCCATTGGCATTGACACGACTGCCGATGATCCAGACCGGACTACCATCTTGACCTTCAAGCTGCCACCAGGTCCCCTTTTCGTTCTTACCGATGATTTTCAACTCCTCGCCCGCAGCCATCTGCCCGACACGGCCGTAGGCCGTACCAGGACCCTTTCGCAGATTTGTGGTGCCGGTAGCGACCGCCACAGAGAAAGGTAGGGGTGTGGGGGTAGGTGTGAATTCGGGGGTTGGGGTAATGGTTGGGGTAGGTGTGAATTCAGGTGTGGGGGTGTGGGTGGGAGTGTAGGTGGCGACAGCGAGTGAGAGTTCTCCCTGGTTGCCGACCGTTTGCTGGTCATTGACAAGCGCGGCAGAGAGGACGTAATTCCCAGGAGCATCGGGTACCGCCAACGCCGCCGGCTGGTTGAGGCTGGTAGTCAATTGCGAAACAACGGCGCCCTGCCCATCCTCCAGAGTCCAATTCAGTTCCAACTGACCACTGTTGATTGCCGGTGATTCGCCTGCTGCATAACTTGCCAGGACTGCCCAAAGATTTGGATCATGGTCCGCACTATCTAGAGCTTGCACCACGACGCCACCAAGATTGAAGCTGTTTGCCAGTGCGACTTTGTTGGCAAGACTGGCGGCATTCTCCAAAAAGACGATGCGCTCTTCGCCGGCCTGGCCTTGATAACGATACCAGGAGATTCCGCTGGCAGGGTCGAATTGCAGGGGAGAGGCGAACACATCAGTCTGTAAGTTTGCCTCGACTACCGTACCTGGCTCCACCACGGCATTGGCAACGGAACCTTCACCC
>PIVW01000533.1 GCA_003353825.1 Chloroflexota bacterium | reverse complement strand
CAGGGCCTGGTGGGCTTTGATCTCGTCGACTTGCTCTTGTGTGATCTTGCCATCGGCAACGGCTTGTGCCAGCGCCGCGTCCTTGGCTTTCTCACGAGCTGCTTGCAGATCATCGACAGTGATATCCAAAGCATCCGCTAAAAGTGCCTCCCTGTCGATAGTGCTGCTTCCAAAGCGTCCGAATTTGCCGATCTTGCCAAAACCACCGAAGCGGCTGCCACGTTCTTGCATGGCATCGGCCTGTTCTTGGGTGAGCAGTCCTTCATCGACGGCTTGTGCAAGCGCGGCTGCACTTGCTTCTTCGTGGGCGGCCTGCAGTTCTTCAGCCGTGACGTCCAGCGCTTCCAGCAAGTAGGTATCTTGCCTGGGGCCGCCAAAGCTGCCTTTTGCTCCAGAGGAACCACGTCCGAAACCACCGGGTCCGCCCTGCGCGGAGGCCGCTTGCGGGGTTGCCAGGGTGAAAACGAGGGCGAATGCAGCCACAGCCATTGTACTGACGAGGAAACTTAGCTTTTTCTTACTAAATGTCATTGAGTGTATCTCCTTGTGAATTAAGTGGATTGTCTTGTTCGGAACTAACATGTCAGTTCTGTATCTATAGTATATGGAAGCATTGCGGATAAATGGTTTAGAAAATGTGAAGATAAGTTGGAGAGAATGTTAAGAATGAGGTGTCCGTTGGCAAAATCCGCACTGTTCACTTCCGGGTGGATGGCGCACACTTGACGATCAAGGCACCGATTTTTCTAAATCATCGACCTGTGTGGACTCCACAACCATTCCCCCGGAATGAATTGGCGAACTGCCCCATTTTCTACCCCTGTTTGACGACCCCAGTGCCGTCTGAGCGTGTTTTCGAAGCCGGCACACATCAAAAGACACGGACTTTGGTGCTGAAACATTGTTCATGTGGCCAACTTTAGTGAAGAATCTGGCGATTCATATGCCGCGAGACCCTTCACTGGTGTTTCGTGATCATGTGAGTTGTGTGCTTGACTCGTTCAGGGGGACACAATAGAAAAGTGCCCAGTAGTGAATGGGATATGGCTCTTCGGGATTTTCTGTGCAACTTGAGGCGGATTGCCAAATCCACGCCGATTTTGCTGAAGCTAGGCAGCTGTTACCGCACGAAACGGGGATTTGGCAATCTCATTTGAGCAGATGCACGGAATCTACCAAAGAGCCTGGGATATTAGGGAGTGAGCCTCAGGTGCACCCCCCGACCATAGTTCACGGATGATACCGACCGTCTGTGTCGATGACGGCTTTTCATGGTACGGGCGTTTTTGGTGAGGAAATCCACCTAAAATGAGACATCGTGAATTATCCTCAGCGTTCAGAGCAACGATTTGTTGGATCAAATAACTCATTTCCCATATAATACGGACGAATCTCTCCACGATTTTCATACGCGATCTGTCTAAGATTTTGACAGCAGTACCCTTTTGTTTACACTTATCCCCCCGTGCCTGATGAAATTCGCGAATATGATTTATAGGCATGGTTCATTCTGTCGAGTTTGCATCTTTACACATCCAGATTTGACTCTCCTGAAAAAAGGTCTAGACAAGCAATGAAAGCCGAGATAACAGCAGAAATGGTGAGGGTTAGACGCGCTTTTCTCCGTGAAACCCTATGTTTTCCTTTACGATCTCTACCGTCCTTTGCGGTTAATAGGCTTTTTTCAGTGGACCCAGATTTGCGATTGCGAACATAACCAAAGATCAATGACTAAAGATTAAGGATTCTTCTGCCGATCGCCCTTAATCTTCAATCTTTAGTCTTTATTCTTCAGAACATCAATTTGTAAAGATGTGGGACGCTGATTCTGAACCACGCTGATCTATTCTACTCCAATAACAGATAGCCAATAATCGACCCTACCCTGTCGCACGGAAAGGCAGCTCAAGAATGAAGAAAGCACAACTTCTCCGAGAGGCACATGATCAAGCTACGGCAGTGCTGCACCGCTGCACAACGTCACAAGGGTTTAAGGCCTCAGGCCTGTCCGCCGGTTATCCACAGGTTTGGGCAAGAGATGCTGCAATCATAGCGCTGGGCGCCGCCGTAACTTCTGATCAAGGATTGATCGATGAAATCAAAGCGGCTTTGATTACCTTGGGGCGCTATCAATCACGAAATGGCCTGGTACCGCTCAATGTGAATCCAGACAACGGCTATGTCAGCACGGAAAACGCCGGAGCCTTCGATGCCAATCTCTGGTATATCCTCACCCATTACCTGTACTGGCAGATTACGGGCGATGTTGATTTTTTACGCCAAAGCTGGGACAGCATCAACAAGGCGGTTGCCTGGTTAGAATATCAGGATATGAATGAATGCGGTCTGTTGGAAACTCCGGAGGCCGGAAACTGGATGGACCTCGTTTCCGTGCGCTACAATATTCTCTACGACAATGTTTTGTATTACGCTGCCGTTCTGTCGCATCAACAACTCTACACTCATCTCTCGCCCGATATGCCCTGCCACCAAACATTGGTTGATGCCGACGGTATTCATGACCGTATCAACCTGCTGCTTTGGATTGACCGCTGCTGGGTGGCGGAACATTTTGCCGAACACCTGGAAAAACTGAAGGAGATACGTCTGGAATGGTTTATGTTGTATCACAATATCGGTACCATTTCCAGTCGCCCTTTTTATTTACCCTGGGTTGCATTTCGCGAATACGGCGATTGGTGTGATAGTTTGGGTAATTGTCTTGCCGTTCTTACTGGTGTAGCTGATGGCCACCGCAGCGAGCACATACTGCGCTATATGTACCAGGTAGGGATTGCCGAACCCTATCCCACCAAGGCGATTCATCCCCCTATTTATCCTGGTGAAAGTGACTGGCGCGAGTATTACCGGAGCCGAAATCTCAATATGCCACACCAGTACCATAATGGCGGTATCTGGCCGATGGTGGGTGGTTTTCACGTAGCGGCTTTGGTTCGGCATAACTGGTTCGATGAGGCGGAACGACTACTGGTGTTGCTGGCCAAAGCGAACAAACATGGTATAGGACAAAAGTGGGAGTTCAATGAATGGTTGCATGGTGAAAGCGGCCATCCCATGGGCTTTGGCCAACAGGCATGGTCGGCTGCAATGTATTTGTACGCCGAACACTCCGTTAATACAAAGGAACTGCCACTTTTTGATACTCTATTAGCAGTAAAGCCGAAATCAATCGTCGCTCGCGAAAACAATGATTTTACGATCCGAGCTGGCGGCGGCCCGATGTAAGAGGAGGTGAATCTTATTGTTCATAGTAGTCGAACTTTCTGCCACTCTACCGTACGATTCAACAAGACTCAAGGAGAAGATTACCATGCTAAACAAGCATAAATTCACAGTATTAGCCGTATTTCTCACTTTCGCGTTGTTGTTGGGGGCGTGTTCTTCTCAGGCTCCAGCGGAACCAGCGCCAGAAACCGACGCAGTTCCCGCCGAGCCTGCCGCGAAGGAACCGGCGCCAGAACCCACCGAAGTCCCACAGAAGGATGAAGAGGGCCCTGTCACCCTGACCTGGGGCATGTGGGGAAGCCCCGAGGAGATCGAGACACATCAGAAGGTGGCGGATGCCTATATGGCTGCCAACCCCGATGTGACGGTCGAATTGTGGGCGCAGCCTTGGGGTGATTACTTCACAAAGCTGCAAACTCTGTGGGCTGCCGGTGATGCAGAGAATATTCCCGACGTGCTCTTCCTCTTCCCGGTTCCCAGTTACGCCGCCGATGGCGTGCTGGAAAATCTGGATCCCTACATCGCTGAATCGGGTAT
>PIVW01001214.1 GCA_003353825.1 Chloroflexota bacterium | reverse complement strand
GCTTTCGTCGTCACCCTCTCAAGTATCTGACTGGCCTGGAAGCACATGCAGAATTTATCGCTCGTCTACTTTAGATATCCCCGCCTGGCCTCGCTGGTGTGCGACTTTTTCTCTTTGGCCTTTTTTCACGGCAGCGAAGATAGTCGCGTAATCGGCGTTGGTGAGGATGATCCAGACGAAAATCAGGCCCAGGATGATAGCTGTCACCAGCCAATAGGGCACTCGTTTCAAAAACTCGCGCACGGGCAAAAGATGAGATTCACGGCTATCAGGTTCTAGATGCGTGGTATTGTGCATGAGGATTCCCTAGGGCAATTGGCGAGGTAAAAATTAAGGCAAAAGGATGCGTGACCAGGTCAAAGCACGTGGTCACGCATCCTATGTGAGACTATTCTGTTACGCCGTGCGGCGTTGTCAGCGCTTAGCGCTACTGTGCTGACGGATCAAACAGGAAGAACCAGGTGTTGTTCAGATAGTCGAGATAGCCATCATCTTTCATGGAGCTGATAGCCGCATCGAAGGGTTCGACAAGATCGCTTTCGGGGGTGAAGATAAAACCGAAATCCTCGGAGGCCAAAGGGCCACCGACGAGCTTGAGGGCGTCAGGATTGGCGCCGATATAGCCCCGGCTGGAGGCTGCATCCATGAGCACCATGTCGACATCGCCGGTGAGTAACGCTTGCACGGCAGCGCCGAATGTCTCCAGCAGTCTGATGCGGGGATTGCTCTCGTCACCGTCAAGCACATCGTATACGGCCACGTAGAAGTTGGTAGTGCCCGCCTGCGAGCCGATCAAGAGATCTTCGTCGGCAGCGAATGCCTCGGGCGTCTCGAATCTGTCTTCATCCGCCCGTACCAGCATGAATTGTTCTGAGCGCATGTAAGGAGCAGAGAAATCGACCTGTTCGGCTCGCTCTTCCGT
>PIVW01000532.1 GCA_003353825.1 Chloroflexota bacterium | reverse complement strand
TGAACGAGCCGCCACGCAACACACGGCGCCTGTCTCCCACCAGATCATCATCCACCACCTTCTCGTAGTTTTGATAGTCACCGCGCCATTTCGTGCTGCACCATTCCAACACATTGCCGGACATGTCCGCTGCGCCGCAACTGGCGTCGCCATGGGGAAACATGCCCACAGCGCAGGTACTGCCAATGCCGGTCTCATTCATGTTACAGCGTTCTTTGAGATGCTTTTTGCCCCAGGGATAACGGCGGGCGTCGGTGTGCCGGGCAGCTCGTTCCCACTGCGCTTCCGTGGGTAACCTGATCTCCTGCCCGCTTTGTTCGCATAACCAGCTACAAAATGCCGCTGCCTCATACCAACTCACGCCCACCTGGGGATGATTATCGAAATTGTAGGGCTCGCCATAAGCCTGTGGCTGGCTGATTCCCTTCTCTTTGTTCCACCTCCAACCAGCTTCTGTCCAGTACCGGCGTTGTTCATAGCCCCCAGCACTGATAAACGCCTGATATTGCGCCACAGTGATGGGATAACGACTGATGTGATATGGATACTTGATCAGAGTGCACTCGAATTGCGGCGCTTCATTATTATAGGCCATTTCATCGGTCTTCATGGTGTTCCCCATCATAAAGGGACCGGGTTCGATCAGATCGCTCCATTCAATATCGGGCAAGCCCTGCTCATTCAGGCCCACGCCAGGGCGGGGATCGCCAAGACGGGCCAGGGTACGACTGGCTGTTGCACGCAATACAACCGGCGTATGTGTCTTTGCATCTATGATAGCTTGAGCCAATCGATCTGCCTGCCGTTTTCGCAATGCGGGATCCGGACGCACAATTTCCAACACCGCTGCAGCCGCTAACTCAAGTCCGGCCAGTCTGGTGGCGCCATTTGCCTCTGGCGGATCAGATAGCCAATTCAGAAATTCATCTGCGTAGGGGGCATAATCTATCTTGGCGAAACCATACATCAATAGAAAAACTTCTCGCCACCATGCTTGTGGGATGGCCGTCAGCAAACCAGGTAACGCATGTTCGCGTTGCTTGACCAGCAAGCGGGCGGAAAGAAACTCCTGAAACGTCAGGTGTACAAATTGGAAAAGCTCCGCCCGCTCCTCAAGCAAGCCACCACGGCCACGCACTGCCAGAATGAATTGATCCAACGTATCCGCTGGCAGCGATGGCTTCAGAATCTCTCGCAGATCATTTTTAGTGATGGCTGCGCTATCTTTTCCTCTACCATGCATCGCCCATGCCAGATGAGATAACCACTCCTGTTGCTCCTCCCAGGGTCCACCCCAGTTGACTAGCTCATGCCGTGTCTCATCTGCGGCGATGTACTGGGCTTGCAAAATCACCTTTACCGCCGCCTCATAGAGTTTCGCCCGTTCCCGTGGCAACTCCGTCTCCCCCCACTTCACACTTACCACCATCGTCGTCATCAAGGGCGTGTCGATTAGCGCCGGCATTTCCTGGTTTCGGTAGCGCCTGTTGATCTCAGCGATGGCCTTTGCGATCTCTGTAGTTTGTTGCTCCGCTGCCTCGGGATACAACTGTTGGCACCAATTGTGCACCAATGTTTCAATCTGTTGCTCATGCAGTGGCTGCACGTCGAGACGCACAAAGTCATCATCGAACACGGCGTTTTCTCGGTATCCAGCCTCTCGCGCCGTCACCACAACGACGTTGCCGGGATAGATGTTGTTGGCCAGCTCTTGCACTTGCTGGCGCACCCAGCCCCGCTCATCCTTACTGACCACCTCGTCCAGACCATCCAACATCAATAAGCAACCACCCCCTAGCAGCAAACGGTCGAAAAAATCCTCAGAGAGCTTCAGGGCTGGGCTACGTTTTTTCAGATACCAGGGAATGAATCCCGCCAGGGTGCCGGCGCGTGGATCATCGAGCCGATGCCCTGGGGACGCCTTACAGTCTTCACGATACTGGCGATAATAGCGCAGGGGAATGAGCAATGGCGCCAGCGTATCTCGATTTGCAGGCAACGAGAAAGGTAGTTCCCCACCGGTCGTAGTCTGTTCGGTCAGCATCGAGGCCAAGTATTCGAGTAGAGTGCTCTTTCCACAACCGGCGCCGCCTATGATTGCCAAGCGATCGTGGCCTATGAGCAGATTCGACAACATCGTGAGCTCCCCCTCGCCCCGACGCTGGTCCGCCATCCGCAAATAGGCTTTCTGTTCGGCAAGGGGATCATCGCCAAACGCTTTCGCCGCTTGTTCGACCTCCCTGCGGGTTGGCGAGGAGAAGCGGCGCAGGGTGATGGGCACAAAAACATCGGCCAGGCTGCGCACAGGACGACCTTTGGCGGTGCGAATACTCTCTAAACCGTACAGTCTAGCCTTCGCATATGCTTTCTGCACCCAGCTCATGTACTCCAGCAGGATGCTCCCAAACTCCGATTTGCTCAAACGCCCTTTCCCCTGAGGTGTTTCGTACCTGGCATAAAATTCACCGATATTGATGTTATATTTGCCCTTCTGCAGAGTACGATGATCGCTCATATCCACATCGCCCCCTACATCTCTGCCAATAATACGCTCACCTTGCACGAGTGGCCCCTCCACATCACCTTCGACGGCAATGCCTTCCGCCTCGCCCTTCACTTCATGCTCGGCTTCAAGCTGTCGCTTCAACTCGGCCATCCGTTGCTGTGCCTCGGCCAGTTGTCGTTGCAATTCCTCCCGTGATGGTTTCGCCATATCGTTCAGCACTCCTCTTGAAAAGACGTTCAGGGAATGGTCAGGGTTTGCTTAGGCATTTTCGGAAAAAATAAATATGCCTCCACTCCGAAAATGCCTCTAGTGACTTCCGAAAAATGATAAAATCTCCCTCATTTATTTTTCGGAAGTCGCCTTATTCATCGTCCTCGTCGTCAAAATACTGGCTTACCTGCGACTCATCACCGACGACGGTGCCTTCGGCCTTATCGATGTTCACAATGTATTTACCCGATTGCGACCTTTTTCCCTCGCTCATGTCCACATCGCCATGAACATTGCCGACGATGTTGCGGGAGTCTTGGACAATGGCGCCCTCAACATTCCCGCCAACGGCAATGCCCCCGGCGTCGGCTGCAGTGCTACCACCCTGGGCGATGGCGCCTGAACCCTCGAGTACGGCATTGTAGTAGGTAGCCGTCTGTTCCCCTCCCTTTTTGCAGGCCTTGTGTACAGCCTTGGCTTTCTTAAGGACCTTGGGGTCCTGGTCCACACCGGCAGATTGAAGTTCTTCTTGCAACGTGATCTGCCGCCCTTTCGAATCGGGCTTCGCCTCCACGCCGGCGATGGCATCTTCGAGATCGGCTTTATCGCCAAACTTGCGGATGATCACTGTCTTGAGACCATCGTAGGCGTCCTGGACGGCCTGGTTGGCGACATCTTTAACGCCCAGGATCGCACCTGCGACTACAGCGGTGACGATAAGGGTCAAGGGATCCATGGTTTTGTCCTCCTCGTATCAGATAGTGTTTGCCTGCAGCCCACAGTTGCTGCGGTCATTGCACCTATTATGCCCGACAGCGCCATCGGCGTCCATGATCTTCGTCAGCTTTACTGCACATGCCGGATGATTTGCCACAACCTCTCGCCGAACCACTTAACCCCACGCCCCAATGCCTCGAGCCAAAATCCGCGAGCGAGCGCACAAAGTACTTGGGCTGTGATGGCTCTTTGGGATTTCGCGTGGCGCACCCATATGTAGTGGTAGTATAATCAGGGAAAAGTTTTGGAGGTAATGCAATGTTGAACTTATCGGGTCTCAAATCACGTAACATGATTTCG
>PIVW01000531.1 GCA_003353825.1 Chloroflexota bacterium | reverse complement strand
AATTATTTCCTAATGTCCTTCCCTGCCCAACCCAAGGCTTTCTGGGAAAACCTTATTCACAATCTGGCTAAAGAACGGAGCACATGGGCTCGCCAATAACTCATCTAGGACACACCCAATAGATTTATATAGGATCAAAATGTCTAAGCAGTAATCACTTAGAAACCATATTTGTTCAGATAATTCCTGATATCTATCAATACAACCTTAGATATTCGTCAATGGCGACCGATATGGGGTTGCATCCGCGACATTTGTAAGCTATAATTGGGCCAAAGTGTGGTAGAAAGTGGTCAATGGTGGTAGAGTAGCCCAATGTCGCAACAAGATCCCCTATATCAACAAGAACCAGAACGAATGTTCTTAGGTGAATATGAACGCGGAGTTGACAAAAAAGGACGTATCACCCTGCCCGCTACATTACGTGATGCGTTGGGATCTGAGACAGCCATACTTACTAGAGGGTTAGATCGCTGCCTTTTCTTATTTGCCAGGAGTTCGTTTGAGGTCTGGCGACAGAAAATCAGAGCCCTGCCAATGACAGACAGACAAAGCCGTAACCTGCGGCGCCACATCTTTTCGGGTGCTGCCGATGTCAAACCTGATGGGCAAGGTCGAATCAATCTTCCACCCTATTTGCGCGATTATGCCGAACTCACTGGCTCGGCCATTGTTGCTGGCAACGACACCTATGTAGAAATCTGGGATGCACAGCGATGGGCCGACATGCGCATGCATTTCGAAGCGAGTGCTGCTGACGCTGAAGCGTGGGACGCTCTCGGCATCTAAGATCAAGTGGCGGCGCTGTCGATACCAAATTCAATCGACTGTCAAGATCAGATCGATCAGCCGCCGGTATCACCGACCTTTTCCACACTATTGTGAACGCAACAGTTCATACTCCCGTTCTTTACCAAGCTGTTCTCAAAGCCCTGGCCCCACAGTCCGGATGTCTCTATATCGATGGAACGATAGGAGGCGCCGGACACGCCGAAGGCATACTCTTGGCGTCTCATCCTCAAGGACGTCTCTTAGGTATCGATGCCGATCCTCGTGCCATCGAACGTGGTCGCCTTAGACTCGAGCCGTTCGCTGAACGCGTCGTACTCACACACGGCAATTTTGGCCATCTGGCTGAAATAGCGGAAAAGCATGGTTTCACTTCGGCATCGGGGATCCTCCTCGACCTCGGTGTTTCATCCGACCAGCTAGACGATCCAAATCAAGGCTTCAGCTTCAGGCAAACCGGGCCTCTTGACCTGCGACTCGATCCCACACGGGGTGAAAGCGCTGCCGACGTAGTGAACACCCGCAACGCAGAAGAACTGGCAGATATCATCTACCGTTACGGCGAAGAGAGAAAATCCAGACGGATAGCCAGGGCCATTGTCAGCGCCCGCCCAATCGAGACTACATCACAGTTAGCGGATGTTATCGGCAAAGCCGTAGGTGGGCGACGAGGCGCTCGCATCCACCCGGCCACGAGAACTTTTCAAGCCTTGCGGATCTATGTCAACGATGAAATAGCGGTTCTACAGGCCGCTCTCCCACAAGCCATCGATCTCCTGACAAGAGGTGGTGTTCTGGCTGTCATCTCATTTCACAGCCTGGAAGATCGAGTCGTCAAGCAATTTTTTCGGCATGAAAGCCGTGACTGCATCTGCCCCCCGAAAATCCCCTTTTGCCAGTGCGACCACCGAGCCAGCATCGTCGAACTCTACCGAAAAGGTCAGATACCAACCCCCGAAGAAACCGTTTCCAATCCACGCAGCCGTAGCGCCAGATTACGCGCTGCTCGTAAGCTGTAAGAGAGAGTTGCCATCATGATCCACCGCTCATCCATGTCGGCAATAGAGCCCCTTGAGTCCGGAGTTCCCAATCGGACGACACGCACGCGCCCGCAGCAGGCATTGTTGACGATCCTCCTGATCACCGGCGTTGTACTTGTGCTCTGTCTCTACCTTCTGCAGACAACACAGACAACGGTAAAGACCGTCACCATCGAAAATCTACAGACCGAGTACGCCAGGCTGCAACGGCAGAACAGCAATCTATTAGCTATCTACGCCCACGACCAGAGCATGTCTCAGATGATGGAACAAGCTGAATTGGCCGGATTCGAACCTGTGCAGAGCGTATATTTTCTGCCTGCCGAAGAAAGCACGGTACAAGGTGAACGCACAGCCGCTGCCGTACCGGCGAATCCTGCCGACAGTACTTCAAACTTAAGCTCCAGTCCTTCCATCCGTTGACAATGAGTACCGATTCGACAAACCTGTACCGTCTCCGACCTGGAACTGTAGAGGAGGCGCCTTACTCGCCAGCCCCGCGCCGCCCTGTCCAAAATGACGCCGAGATCTCAACCAGGCGAATCTGGGTGGCGCTGGTGCTCTTTGCCATCTTCGGTATCGTTCTGCTGGCTCAACTCGTGCGCTATCAAGCGTTTGGGGTTGTTCCGAGGGTAAATACAGGAAGTGGCACCGGTATCTTTGTCGATCCCTTGTTACCCAGAGGCTCGATCCTGGACCGTGAAGGTCACCCGCTGGCAATCGAAAGTTATGTGTACAATGTCATCGCCGACCCCACCAACATAAAATATCCAGCAAAAATCGCTGCCGAGCTTGCCCCCCTGCTGGCTATGGACGCGAGAGACATCGAAGATCAATTAATCTTAGGTAAGGAAGCAGGCTCACACAATCTCGAACTCATCGACAACATCGATGCAGAGATCGGTGAAACCATCATGGCCAAAGATTATTATACGGTAACCGCCGTGTCCAGACCGGTTCGGTATTACCCAGAAGGCTCGCTGGCTTGCCATGTGCTCGGATTCGTTGCCCAAGATCGGGTGGGGTACTATGGCATCGAAGGTTTCTACGATGACTTTTTACGAGCTTCCACTCGCGTCGCACGCATATTGGATGTTCCTCGGCCTGCGAATACGCCTAGCGACCGCACTATCAGTACCGATCTCCCGGCCAGCCCCTTTGTTCCCTCCTATATCCAGCAAGATGTCATCCTTACTATCGATCGCGCAATCCAATATATGGCAGAAACCGAGCTGCAGCAAGCAATTGAAGAACACGATGCCGAGAGTGGTGTTATCATCATCATGGAGCCAAAAACTAGCGCGCTGTTAGCAATGGCATCGTGGCCCGCCTTTAACCCCAATGATCATGCTTCCGTTGACAACCCGAGCACCTATGTCAACCCAACCACCAGCGCCCTCTACGAACCTGGCTCGGTTTTCAAGCTCATCACCTTTGCAGCGGCGTTGGACGCAGGGATAATCGAGCAGGACACCAGATACCTTGACGAAGACGAATTCATTTTTGGCCAACGTAAAATCAAAAACTGGGACAGAAAAGGTCGTGGTGTGGTACCGGCATCGTATGCACTGGCCCAGTCACTCAATGTCACAACCGCAAAGATCGCGGTCGACCTGGGCGCAACCAAGTTTTACAAAGCGGTAAAACGGTTTGGATTTGGTCAAATCACTAGCATAGAATTGGAAGGCGAAGTACCCGGCATTGTCAAATCACCAGGTAAAGAAGGCTGGTACCCGGCAGACCTGGCTACCAATGCGTTCGGACAGGGTATTAGTGTCACACCATTACAAATGGCCAACGCGGTCGCAGCCATTGCCGCAGATGGCATCGTGCATCGCGCCCATGTCGTGCACCAAATCATCGACGGTGAGGAGCTACGAACAACCGAACCACAAGCCCAACGCAGGGCAGTATCGGCCGAAACTGCCGAAAAAATGACAAGGCTTATGGTCTATACAGTGGAGGAA
>PIVW01000530.1 GCA_003353825.1 Chloroflexota bacterium | reverse complement strand
GTGTTCAGGCAGGCCAGGGCCAGCGTAAGCCAGGTGAACACCCCAAACGCTGTAGCCAGTGGCAACACATAAAAGATCAGACTGAATGGGTAGAGAGCGGAATGCTGTCCTGCTGCCAAAAAAGGCGCCCCTGTAAATAGGTAGGGGTTCCATAAGGGCAGTTCTCGCTCAGCAATCCCCTGCCGGATTAGCAGTTTCCAGGGATAATTCTCGAGTACCAGATCGGAAAGCAGGGCGTTATGTGGTGTCCCCACGCCAAGATCATCGGCATAACTCAGCCAAGGTTCATATTGATAGATGTTATCCGCCGGCAGAAGGGTCTGATCCCCAAAAATGACCGGCCCAAACCAGATGAGAGGTAGCAGTGCAAGAAAGAGCAGCGCCAGAATGTCACGACGCAACTCAGACCGAGAGATGTTCACGACAGGCTACTGTGCAGCGTGTGCAAGGGGGCGGCGATCTTGAGGTTTCAGGTCCCGATGACGCCAACGTATCTGCCAGGTGCGAAGTGCTGCCTCGATCTTTACAGGTACCGACATTTTGGAGCACCCGATACGCCGGTCTTCGAAGTAAATCGGCACTTCGACAATCTGATAGCCGAGCTTTTCTGAAACATAAGCCATCTCCACTTGAAACACATAACCATTCGATTGGATAGTATCGAAATCGATCCCTTCGAGGGCACTGCGTCGCCACATTTTGAAACCGGCCGTGCCGTCGCGTACATGTAATCCCAAAATAAGGCGGGTATAAATAGCATTGGCCCACCAGCTCAAAAATTTACGCCACCAACTCCAATGCTGGTCCAGTTGCCCACCTTTGATATAACGGGAACCGACAACGATATCAGCCTGTGCTAAGGAGTCGAGAAAATCCAGGATGTAATGGGGTGAATGAGAGAAATCTGCATCCATCTGTACAACAATATCCGCACCCATTTCCAAGGCCTTGCTAAAACCGTCTAGATAGGATAATCCAAGTCCCGCCTTGTCGATCCGATGCAGTACGCAGAATCGCCCGGGGTGCATATCAGCCAGATCGTCAGCAATCTCGCCTGTACCGTCGGGGGAGTTATCATCTACGACCAAAATGCTGAAGTCCTCGAGATCGAGCGCCAGCAGTTCGGCCGTGATAGCAGCCAGGTTATCTGCCTCGTTGTAGGTGGGGAGTACGATTACAAGTTTCATGCACGTAGAAAATCGCTTCGGGAGCTACCCAATGCGGAGGAGCATTATAGGCGACCGCACAAACAACGGTCAAAACAGCGATATCCATGAAATGAAGTCAGCGCTGGAGCTATCACTGTAGTCAGCGCTGTTGCAGGTGGTTGCATCTCTCGTTATAATAGGTATAGTGAATGTTTCCCGCCCATGCAGACTACGATGTGCGATCTAGATGGAGGAATTTGAATGTCTGAGCGCTTGCTCTATATTGGCAAGCTGCCTGCAGGTAAAAAGTTTTGTAGTTACCTGCAAACGGCGGGCTATACAGTACGACGCGCTGAAGGTCTTCGCCCTTCGTTGCGCGCGATCTCAGATCTTGATCCCTGCCTTATCATTTTTGATACCAACGATTCCACCAACATCAGCTTAAGCCGGATAACGCGTACTGCAAGGCGTAGGACGACAAAACCTTATGTCATCTTATTGACGAGTAATCGGGGCAGCGCCTTTGAAGATGCCGTCTATGATTCGATTCTCGTGCACCCCTTTACGTCTCGGCGCCTGGAACAGCAAGTCCGTGAGCTTTTAGATAGCCGCCGTGACTGCATTGTAAGTGTGGGCCAGATCATTCTTGATCGGCGCACGCAACGAGTCAATACACCTGCCAAGGGCACATTTAAACTCACACCTAAGCAGTTCTACTTATTGAGCTATCTTGTAGACCATGTAAACGAACTGGTCACACGCAAAGATCTGATGAAGGCAGTTTGGGATACCACGTACCTTGGTGACACACGTACATTGGATGTTCATGTACGTTGGTTAAGAGAACGTCTAGAGAATGAACCGAACAATCCCGAATTGATTGTTACCATTCGCGGGCAGGGGTATTGCCTGGCTATAGATGAGCCCCTGCAGATCGGTGGGGACCCCCTTATCTAGTACAAAGCGGATTCTTCTTCGACCTTTTCGCCATAAATGTGCATGACCCATTCCCGCTGATTGATGGCGGGGGCGGGTGAACTGGGTAGCACTTGGTCGGCGCCAGCCTGTTGATGGGGAGGTAGTTGAGACCAGGAGGGGGCTTGCGGCGGCATAATGATGATAGGCTGTGGCGGTTGGGATAAGACCGGTGTATTTGCATCCACATCACTTGGCCGTTTTGTCGTCCACGCCAGAACCACCAGGGCCGGGATCATCATAAACATCCCCAGAACCAAGCCAATGATAAGAGCCAAAGCGTCGATGCTGAGACGATATGCGGCGACAACAACAAATGCAGTCAGTACCGTTAGAAAGACAATAAGAATGAATCGTCGCATGTGAATCAAATGATGTTGGGTGTTCTGGCAGGATGAACGCCCGCGCGCTCCTGCAAGCGCTGTACCACTTGTTTAATTTCTCTGTCAGTGATGTGGGCGACCTGCAAGCGCACGGTTTGCCCTCTAGTGACCAGCAAAAAGTCCCCGCGACCGCCAAGACGTTCGGCGCCGCTGCCGGCAAGGCCGGTTGCAACCTTGGCATCCTCGGGGCTGCCTACCGCGCCCACCAATCTGACCGGCAGATTCGCTTTGACAAGGCTGCCAACCACAGTAGCCGCTGGACGCTGTGTGGCCACAATGATATGAATGCCTGCCTCCCGCCCCCGCTGTGTCAGGCGAGATAGTGTCTGCTCTACTACCTTGCCGCCAGACATGCGCAGGTCGGCCAATTCGTCGATGACCACACAGAGCGTGGGCGTGCATCGCTTTTCTCGGTCCCGTTGCTCCATCTCAGCCACCAGTCCTTGCAAAAGTTCAATGGCCATCCCTGGATCATCGAGAACAGGTCGAGTGAGATGGGGGAGACCGGCCATCGAACCAAAACCCCGGCCTTTGGGATCGATCAAGACCAGGTTCAAATTGTGAGCAGTATTGTTCATCGCCAAACTCAACACCATCGAGCGCAACAGCACCGTTTTGCCCGATCCGGTGGTGCCTGCCACTAGAACATGGGCAACATCAGGGCTGGGCAGTCGCAGGAGCAGTGGCACACCCTCTTCATCTACACCCAGGATCATTGTCAGATCGGGAAGGCGTTTGATGGTACTACTCAGCGACTGCAGGCGCACCAGACCGGCACGAGTACGAGGCACTTCTACTCTGATTGCGCCTCCTTTACGATACAGCCTGATAGTTGATGCCCCCAATGCCATGGCGATCTCTGCCTGCAAAGCGAGTACTTTTTGCACGCGTGTGCCCGCTGTCGTAGTCAGATCGTAGCGCACGAAACGAGGCGTAACTGTACCACCCCAGACACGACTATGTATCTTATGTGAAGTTAGTACCATTTCAATGGTATCAGCTTGTCGTTCGAGTAATTGCTGCATCACGAGTCCCTTTGGATGTGGATATCTATGCCAAGCATAACAGCACATGCGTTCTAATTCAATTCAGAATTTGAAGCTTTTCTGCGAAACCTTATGATTTTCTCTACCGTTTTGCCCCCGCGCTTATATTTATTGGCCTGATTCATTCTGCCGAGTTTGCGTCTTTACACATCCAAGTTGGCGATTGCGAACTGAAGATTGAAGATTGAAGATTGAAGATTGAAGATTGAAGATTGAAGATTGAAGATTGAAGATTGAAGATTGAAGATTGAAGATT
>PIVW01001213.1 GCA_003353825.1 Chloroflexota bacterium | reverse complement strand
ATTCAGGGCATGGCGAGACATTTGACGAAGTGGACAAGACGCCAAGACCAAGAGGTGTGGCGAATGATGTCATATGTCGCCGCAACGAAGCATTGGCGCCTGATAGGCTGGATAGGTGATCCTATCGAGAACATCGGGCCAGTGGTCTTCTCCGACTCTGATTTCGCTGGCTGCACGGAGACACTCCGCTGCACGTCCGGGGGGTTTTGTTGCCTATGCGGTCCAAACACCAGTTTCCCTATTTGTGCTCACAGCAAAAGGCAAGGAAGCATGAGTACCTCAACGACCGAAGCAGAGCTGGCGGCAGCGCAGTTATGTGTATCACGCATGGGGCTGCCGATGCATCAGCTCTGGTCTACGCTTAGCGAAATCAACAAGGTGACGAGCGCAGGACTGGGAGTTATGTTGGACAACACAGCTATGATCGAGATCATGCGCACAGGACGCAACCTAACCATCAGGCACATAGGACGCACTCACGGAGTGGCCATCGCGTGGCTGCATGAAGTTTATGATAAACCCGATGTGTGGGTGAAATATATTTCGACTACTCTGATGGCAGCCGACATATACACGAAAACTTTCACTGAAGCAGCCAAATGGGCCTACCTGTGCAAACAAAACAATTTGTGCTCTAGTGTGCCTAAGGACGGGAGATGGCCCGAGCTGCATGATCTTGAGAAAACCCATGCGGTAGCTTATCGATCTTTGTTTCAGGGAAAGGATGTCGGTAGAACCGTGGTTACCCAGACCAACCTCCTACCCCCAGGGTACGAGGGGTATCCGTCTATGGTAGGTTGGGATAGCCATGAGGGTAAAATGATTTGCATTAGCAAGGAACCCAAACAGCTTAGAATGTGCTCGGACCCCGCCTATTCACTTCGGACCACCTGGGTGCGGGACCCGCAGGGGGAATGGGTAAGGCTCG
>PIVW01001212.1 GCA_003353825.1 Chloroflexota bacterium | reverse complement strand
CTGATCGATCAGTGCAGCCTCGCTAAGGCCAAGCTGGCGGGCGGCGTCCGCATAGGGGCGCTCACTGATCGGAAACCCGCCTTGCAGATTGTTTATTATGTTCCGGTCTGTATCGTCTAGTTCGTAGCGCTTCATGGTGCGCCTCGCAGGTTCGAAAAATAGCGGGCGCCGCGCTGTTTGAAGCAGCGCTTGCTAAACAGTTCGATACCAGGATAGGCAAAAAGCCCGGTGGCCGTTTCTGCCGCCTTGATTTGCGTTATCACCCGGGCTCGCTGGCGGCCATGGAACATGGCAAACAGATTATAGGTCCAGGACGGATTGTGGCGCGTGCGGCGGTAGCACAGCGTGACCGTATCAATCAAAGCTAGTCTTTTGCCTAGTTCATCGACCTTGTCATCTGGGACATTCCAGACGGCCATGGCGTTGGCTATATAGCCGATTTTGCGGTGATTTACGATGCAGCCAAATCTGGAGATAAAGCCGTTCTTAATCATCGAGTTGAGCTCGCCAATCACCTTTGCTTGGCTCCAGTTAAGTTGTTCGGCCAGTTCCATATAGGGCCTTGGGACCAGCTTTAGACCCTCTTCCAACCGGGCCAGCAAGGCTCTTTGATCCATGGTTGCGCGCTTGTGCGACCAGCACGCAGGCGCATTATGTATACCAGCCCGGCGCGGCCCACTTAGACTAAAACCAAGATCAATGTGATAGGCGCGCTCAATGGGCAGGTCCATCACATCATAGCCGGTCTTTTCTGAAATCGATTGCAAAACCCCGACCACCTCTTCACGCGTTTGCGCTGTTACGACAAACCAGAGATTGAAATGATGGTCTCGCTGGTAATTGTGATTGACGCTCGGTTCGGCGTTGATGATCGCGGCGGTTTCTTCTAAGTGCTCATTCGGGGTGGCAATGGCCGCCAGGGTGCTCGC
>PIVW01000529.1 GCA_003353825.1 Chloroflexota bacterium | reverse complement strand
TGGCCGATTGGCGGCACGAGCGTCAGCGTATTCGTTCTCATCTCTCCACCTTTTCCGATGACCGACGCTTTCGTCGTCACTCTCTCAAGTATCTGACTTGCCTGGAAGCACATGCAGAAAATATCGCTCGTCTACTTTAGATATTCCCTCCTGGCCTCGCTGGTGTGCGACTTTTTCTCTTTGGCGTTAAATCCCACACATTGACAATGCCCATCATCCGCCGCAAGAACTTGACACCGCCATGTCCGGCGGTATCCTGTAAGAGCTGGTGGATATAGTGCTGGCGGTAGGCGACAAAAGCTTGTTGGCCTCCAGGAAATTCCCAATATTTGGCAGGAATTAACTCTCCGTGATTGTTTGCATGCCAAGTTTCATCGAACTTGCGGGCGAACTGGGTCCAGATGTCCCGCACCATGTCCAGGAGATAGGCTTGATAACTCTCTCGCTCCCCTCTATCGGGCGTATGGCCATAATGTGAAAGATAGTTGAGGATGAGGTTTTGCAGCACTGCACCCACATCATATGCGATGGGTCCGAAAAAACCGAATTCGGGATCGATAACACGGGTGTCTCGCTCGTTGAGCATAATGGAGCCGGTATGCAGATCGGCATGAATCAGAGCTTCGGCATGGGTCATGTAGGCCAGTTTCATGTCGGCGATGGCCATCTTCAAGGCCGCGTCTGAGCGCACGGCCTGCACGTCTTCGTCCACCAGCGGATTCCAATTATTCTCATCCGATTCCATGTAGGGATTGGTGTAGACAAAATCCTCTTGTAATTTGCGTAATTGCTCGTTGACGAAGGTCGCCGCCAGCAGCTTCTTCTCCGGGCCAGTGAGATAGAGGTCGGAAGTGAAAAACAGGGAATTGACTAAGAAGGTGGAGATATGATCGGCGAAATGGGGGTAGCGCTTGCGTGCTACCAGCCCCCTGCGCATGATCCCGTGCTCTCGAAGATTTTCCATGATGACTAGCGACATCTCTTCATCGAAGTCATAGACTTTGGGGGCCAGACCTGGCGCTAATTCGTTATGCTTGAGCAGCGCCTGTGTCTCATATCGCATGCGCTCGCGCGTCAGCGGCCAGGAATCCCCCGCCACTCGCAGGTAGGGCAGCGCCTGCTTAAGGATGACCGATTCAGCGGGGGCGGCATCATTTTGCACGATGAATACCAGGTTGAGATTGCCGTCCCCAACTTCGCTAACGGACAGCGCCTCGAAGCTCGAAAAGACCTTCGTCATGGATGGGCGTTGGGCGATGAAATCTGCGATTGTGGTTTCGTCAAGAGGGTGATAAGCCATACAAGGATTTCCTTTGCGTTATTGCCTTTCGGGATAGAGGCCAAGAACGCCCTTTTCCGAAGCTTCACAAATCCCGCGTTCGGTGATTAAGCCGGTGACCAAACGCGCTGGTGTGACATCGAAGGCATAGTTGGCGGCAGGGCTCTCTTCCGGCGTCAGCAACACTTTCACGATTTCGCTGCCATGCAGGCCCTGGATATATTTGACCTCGGTGGCGTCGCGCTGCTCAATAGGGATCTCCTTGACCCCATCCCGTTTCTCCCAATCGAAGGTAGAGGAGGGCAGAGCGACGTAGAAGGGGATGTCGTTGTCTTTGGCCGCCAGAGCTTTGAGATAGGTGCCGATCTTGTTGCCGACATCACCGGTGAAAAGGGTGCGATCGGTTCCGGTGATGACCACATCCACCAGACCATGCTGCATGAGATGGCCGCCGACATTGTCGGCGATGACCGTATGGGGCACGCCATGCTGGCCCAGTTCCCAGGCAGTGAGACGTGCTCCCTGATTGCGAGGCCGGGTTTCGTCCACCCACACGTGAACTGAAATACCATGTTCATGTGCAGCATAAACCGGCGCCGTAGCCGAACCATAATCGACAAAGGCCAGCCAACCGGCGTTGCAATGCGTGAGTACATTCACCGGTTCGCCGCCCTTGCCTCTACTGATTTCCTGGATGATCGTTTTGCCATGTTCTCCGAGGCGGCGACAGAACTCTGCGTCTTCGTCGGCGATGGTTTGAGCGAGTTCGAGCGCTGTCTGAATCCTAACCCTAATATCGCCCCCAACCGCTTTGATGGCTGCCGTTTGCCGCTTAACTGCCCATTCAAGGTTTACCGCTGTAGGGCGAGTGGCTATGAGCTTATCGCCATTGGCTGCCACCGCTGCCATGAAGATTTCGGTGGATGTTTGGGGTGCGTGCAGGGCAGCAAGGTACATGCCAAAACCTGCGGTAGCGCCGATGAGCCCGGCCCCGCGCACATGCATCTCCTTGATCGCTGCGGCCACTTCATCTACGGTGGTCAGGTCTTCGATCACGAATTGGTGGGGCAAATGGCGCTGGTCGATGATCTGTACGATGTTCGGGTCATCTTCCTTAAGCCAAATGGTGCGATAGTGTTTGCCGTAGACGTTCATAGGGATCACCGTTTTGTCTTGTAGAGTTCGAATGATAGATTTTGCATGACACATGACACATGACACATGACACATAACACATAACACATAACACATGACACATGACACATAACACATGACACATCAATACATCTTAGGAAGCAATGCGTCCCAAATCTGTTTTTCGTTCTTCAATGTGGTTTCGATGTTGTTCAACGCCACTATCACGTAAAGGGCGTCGGCAATGCTCATCTGCGCCAAACGAGAAGCGATGGCTTCGATGCGTGCCTCGCGGGCTACGCTGAGCAGGGTGACATCTGCATACTTGGTGAGAGGCGATTGGGCGTTACCGGTGATGCAGATGGTGGCAGCGCCAGTTTCTTGGGCTTGTTTGAGGGTGTACACCGGATCCATCGAGGTGCCCGATTGAGAGATGCCGACTACGACATCGCCCGGCCCCAGGAGCGCCACTTCCATCAATTGCAGATAGGAATCGGTCTGCGCCTTGCAGTTGAGGCCAAGGCGCATGAACATGTTGTACATGCTTTGCACGATGGGCGCTGACGTGCCAACACCGATAATCAGGATGCGATTGGCCTTGGCCAGTAATTCTATCGCCCTGCTCAGGGCCGGTTCGTCCAGTACTTCCAGCGTGTCATACATCGCCTGGATGTTGGACATGAATACTTTGCGGGCAATGACAGCGGGAGCGTCCCTTTCCTCGATGTCGTCGTGAATGACCTGGGTAGGGCTGACCAGATCTCGGGCGATAGAGAGCTTAAGATCGGTATACCCCTGGAATCCCGTATTGCGACAAAATCGCAGCACTGTGGTGTCGCTCACCCCGCATGCCTGTGCTACCTGCGCCATAGATAGTTCCATGATCTTCTCGGGCTGCTGCATCACCCAATCTGCCACCCGCGCTTCCGATGCCGCCAGTGCCGGATAACTGCTGCGGATGCGGGTCAAAGAGTTAATCGGAGATGGAGTGGCAGTGGGGCGATCCCCGTTGTCGGGTTGCACAGGTTACATCCTTGTAGTGGTACAACGACAATTAAAGAAGCAATGTGTTACTGCTACATAATCGTAATACGGATTTCAGGGTGTGTCAAATCGTGATTCCGATCTCCAGTCGCATTCACATAGCTCTGCTCGCTCACTCCTACACGCGTTTAGTACCCGACCTAAAATGAGACAAAATTGACAGAAAACTATCAGGAAAACTGTCAATCTTGCCTCAACGAAATTATAGCATAGAACGATGTGAAGTATCGAAGGTCGGTCGTGTACCTTAACACTGCGGATAAATCTAAAAAGCCGAAAAGGAGGAAATGAAGACAGAATGATCTCAATTCGGCCAAAAGAAGGCTCCATAAAAAGGTTTTGTCCAGGCGAACG
>PIVW01000528.1 GCA_003353825.1 Chloroflexota bacterium | reverse complement strand
ACTGGACTTTGGCCATTTTCCAAAATCGATTTTTTGCCAGATCACGACCGCTACATATAGTACTAATAAAAAGATAACTACTGCATACAGACCAGCGTTATGTAAACCTGGTTGGTTTTTAGTGCTTTACTTGACAATAATGACAAAATGGCCAAAGTCGAGACTAACAGACCAAACCGTATGCATCAACACCACTGTTGAATGAGTCTGAGAATCTCCTGTGAAGGTCTGCATCAGCGTTTCGGCGGAGACCACAGCGGGGGAAGCACCTTTAAATGGATAATATCGATAGGCGACCATTGTTGGCCAGTCAAGCTCGCAGCCATGGCAGGGATTGGCGAAAGGTGGCACGGCGCACTGAATCTGGTTGTTATGAATGGTAAGTACGATTCTTTGGCACAAGAGCGCGTTTTTAGCGCGTTTTTCTTCCATGAGTCGGGGTATGATGGTGTAGAAATCACCTATCCCCAACGAACGGACACTTCACATGGAATCTCCACAGATCATGTTGCTCCCTACCTCTCTGCCTTTACCCAAACATCCTGCCAGCACTCCGCTCCAGCCGGCACAGCTTCAGGAACCGACCGGTGGGCATATCCGCGATCGCCTGGAGATAAGCCACCATCTGAGTGAGATGGAAGGGAATGCGGAGCAGAGCGGTATGTGGGTTCTGAACCTCTCTGTTGGTAGCTATGATCTCCGGTTGGCGATTACGACGAGCCTTAGGAGTGCGCAGCCGCGCTCTCCCGCTTTTGGGGCAAAAGAGAGGGGATGTTGTGGAAAAATGGGTAAGAGGGGTTGTTTTTGTCAGAATGTTGAACGGGAAAACGTCTTTACGAATATGAGATGGAATTCATTCTCTTTTTACCTCGCCCGATGTGCAAGAGGAGTCGAACGAGGTCTAGGGTAGGGAGGCCGGTCTTAGCGAGAGGGCTGGCCTCCCTACATCCCCAACAGCTTCTTTCTCTAAGCAATCCTCACTGACGAAGGCTACCATGTCAGGCGATGATGTTCAGCGAGTCAATCGGGCGAGTCAAAATGATTGGAGGAGCACCATGAAATCCAACATCAGATAATGCTCATTCCACTATTTCTCCTTCTCCCCCATAACAGACCCCGTGCCAGGAGCCAATCGGAGAAGTAGCTCTCAAGGCTTTTAGGGCACGAATCGAGGCGGATTCACACGGGTTATCAATGTGAATCCCAAGAACTATCAATGATCACTCGTGAAAATATGTTCCTATTGACCATTCTGACAAGCTGCCAGGTGCTTAATGGTTCAACGATGAAGATAAAACATTGCCTTTCCCCAATCCCCTCCTCCCTCAAGGTGAAACGCGATGAACAAGCTTAACAACCACTCCAATGCAAACGTGATATATCTTCTGCTCCTACTACCTTCTTATCCCTGTCTCACTCTCAATCAAAACCCGAGGCCAACACCATGAAACGGCAAAAAGTTCGAAAAATTGTCAACGTCCTCTTTGTTTTCACCCTCGTTCTTCAACTGCTCATGCCGGTGCTCACAGTGCAAGCGGCGGAAACACAGAGCAAAACCGCTGCTCCAAAAAAGGCTGGGGCCACGGCTACGAACGCTTCTCCAGAGCACAATATACAGAATCCGAACCTGGCAACGAAGTCGCTGGATGCGGCCAAGGATTTTGCTGTGCCAGGGCCTGTTGCGCCTTCGCTACAAGCCGAGCACCCAAGCATCGCCAACGCAATGGAAGCGACATTGCCGCGCCGTCAGGCCGGTGGAACTGTGGCGGAAGTGGGTTTGCCGGAACCAATGCAGGCAGATGTCCGTCCTCAACGAACTACATCAAGTACAGTGTGGGATTCTCTGGAGATATTTAATACGCTGTCTCTTTCTATTCACCAGATCGATAAGGATACGCTTGAGTACGCTCCAGTCGAGAAACAGGCAAATGCGGTGGGTAAGCCGGTGCAAGCTGTAGAGAAAAATACGCTGTCTCGCCGAGAAACGGATGCCTCGCACAGTATTTCACCTGTTATGACTAGGGACAGGAAAAGTGCGCTTTCTCAACCTCAAATGCAAACCGGTAGTTGGGGTGTTGGCAACATCATCGGACTCAACTGTGGCACTGAAATCCGTGAAGGTTCAAACTATTCTTACTCTGTACATACAGTTGTTCCATTCGACAACTATGAGGTTCTGATCAAAAACGGCCCACGTTTTGAAGATGGCCAAACTTGGTGGGACATAGATCGACAAGCCGTTTCCGGGGATCCCAACGATGGAACCGGCTGGGTCTCCCAACAACAATCGGATGCGGCGTCCTGTCCGGGTGGCGGTGGCGGTGGCGGTGGCGGAAGCGTGGTATGGGCAACGGGAGCAACCATTGGCGTCTGCACGGGCACAGAAATCCGCCAAGGCCCAGGGCTTGCCATCCATACCATTGTTCCAGTGGATGCGTGGGAAATCGTTGTAATCGAAGGTCCAAGTCTGTTTGACGGACAGACGTGGTGGAACACAAGTCGTTTCCTGGCCGGCGATCCCTCCGGCGGTACCGGTTGGATCAGTCAAGAACAGGCGGAAGCGGCTTGCGCAGCCGGTGGCGCTTCACTAACCTATCTCGGTCCATTGCCGTTGGACCCGGCGATGCGCGCCCTCTTTTTTGATCTCGGATATCGCCCTTACCAACGTGCGATCTTGGATCCCGTCAATGCCGCCAGCGGCGTATTTATCCAGGAAGCGACGGATTTCGATGTCCCGGGTGTAGCTGGATTCGATCTAGTGATCAAACGCACGTACAACAGCGCCGATCCGCGGGATGGCATTTTCGGCACAGGCTGGACTTCATTACTCGATACCAGCTTGCGCATCAATAACGATGGCACGGTTGATGTCCGTTATGGAGACGGATGGGGTGCGTACTTTGTGCTCAATGGCGATGTCTATGAACCAGGACAGGATGGAATTTTTGACGAACTAGTCTATGTGAATCCCGGCTTCGAGTTGCATACTGTCGATCAGATGACCTACGGCTTCGACCAACAAGGTTATCTTGCTGAATCCCGAGATCGGCATGGCAATACCATCTTATTTGATCGAGACGGTGATCACCACATTACCCAGATCACTGATTCGGGCGGGCGTGTTTTTGCCGTGACCTACAACGGGGAGCATATCGCCTCCATTACCGATCCGATTGGCCGTACGGTTAGCTACAGCTATGACGGCGATGACCTGATGGCTGTCACAGACGGCAATGGCGGTGTTAATCGCTATGTCTATGGCGATGACGGCATGACCAGCCTCACCGACCCGGAAGACATCAACTACCTACAAAACATCTACGATGATGAAGGGCGAGTCGTCGAACAAATCGATGGCAGTGGCACTCGCAGCTATGCCGACTATGGTGATGACGGAGTCACCACACTGACCGATAATTTGGGCAATCAAACTCGCTACTACCACGATGATCTGAATCGAGTTGTACAAATCGAAGATACTTTGGGATTTAGCGAGTATTTTGACTATGACGACGATTACAATGTTACATCCTACACGGATAAGCGGGGAAACACTTGGACGTACACCTACGATGATTCCAGCAACATACTGTCGGAGACCGATCCGTTTGGCAATATCACTAACTAACCAATGGTGCTAGTTTGAAATTAACATCGAGCTCTCCTAAACTGGAGGTATCAACCCCTGACCCAGCAAGGAGAACCCGATGTCTACTGAAGATTTTATCATAGAATTGGGTAGTGGTTACATATTGACTGAAAATGTTCCAATTGATATTCTGCGTTAAAAGCAATCGAGCGGAGTACCATTATG
>PIVW01000527.1 GCA_003353825.1 Chloroflexota bacterium | reverse complement strand
GGCAGGGCGTTGGGGGATACCTGCAAGCATCGTTGCTTCGGCCAGGGTCAGATCGGAGGCCGATTTGTCGAAATAGATTTGTGCAGCGGCCTCAGGACCGTAAGCCAGATGTCCGTAATTGAGGAGATTGAAATACATTTCCAGTACTTCCTCTTTGCTGAAGAGGCTTGTCAATTCCTGCGCCAAACCTACCTCGGCCAGTTTTCTGTCCACCGACTGGTCGTAGCGCTCATCGGGTCCCAAAAAAAGATTACGCGCCAATTGCATGCTGATGGTGCTGGCTCCTGACACGATCTGTTTTTCCTGAATATTCTGCAGGGCGGCGCCGGCAATGCGGGCGGGATCAATGCCGATGTTTTCGTAAAAGGTTGCGTCTTCAGTGGCGATGGTGGCGTCGATCAGGTAAGGCGAGATCTGATCCAAGGCGACCCATTTACGACGCCCCTCATTCCAGCGTTCGGCCAGCAGCGCGCCGTGGCGGTCATAAATACGTGTTGTTTGGAAGACCCGGGGCTCAGGTCCCGGCTGATAGCGTTGTAGATAGGCTTCAACTGATCCCAAAGCATCTGCAGCGGGACGTGGGCCAATGGGCTCGCCGGCGCCGCAAGCAGCAAGTAGCGCCCCGAAAAGGATCAGGAGGATAAGTAAGGTGGGGATGAGATATCGCAGGTGTGTGGATGTCATAACTCATTCGAATCAGACTGGCGTGTCTGTGGCTATGACGTTATGTGGTGTGCCCTGGTTCCACCCCTATCGAGCGATATCGTGCATGACCCCTTCTCGCTGTAGTATTTGGCAGCAACCGCAGAAAATGCTAGAACAGAGAGAACAAAGCGCAGCCGCCGGGAGCAACTTCGTTGCGTTCTTCTTGGGCATCTGCTAAAATGACAGATATGGATTGGCCATGCTGGTGCGCCAAATCCAGGAGATGAACGATGGAAGTTACACTGCTCGCCCCCACAGTCGCATCGAGACATCAGCCTGCCAGCTATGATGATTATCTGGCCATAGCGGGTGAGGATGTGCTTGTCGAATGGGTAAATGGAGAGATCGTGATTCATATGCCGCCAAAGACAAAACATCAACAGGTCGTATCGTTTTTGCTTTCATTGCTTCGATTTTATGTCGATTATTTCAATCTCGGCGTGGTTCTGGTTGCACCATTCGAGATGAAACTGGCGCACTCGTCCCGGGAGCCTGATCTCATTTTCGTGGCGCAGGAGCACGCAGAGCGCCTTACTGCCGAGCGACTGCAAGGCGCGGCCGATTTGGTCGTGGAAGTGGTTTCTGCGGACAGCGCCCGTCGGGACAGGGTAACCAAGTTCAATGAATATCTGGAGGCGGAAGTGCGAGAGTACTGGGTAATCGATCCGCGAGAGGGGAAGGAGCAGGCAGATTTTTGGGTGTTGGATGAGCAGGGACGCTATCAGGCGGGTGGGGTGGATGAAGCCGGTGTCTATCGCAGTACGGCGCTTGCGGGTTTTTGGCTGCAAGTGGATTGGCTATGGCAAGAACCGTTGCCAGATTCACAGCAGACATTTGCAGATATTGCGGGCTTTCCGGAAGAGATCAAGGCGGCGTTGCGCAATATCGCCGCGCAGGGGCCAAAAGTCTAGCGCAGGCGGATGACGTCCTTGTCCTTGATCGATGCTGGCTTGAGGATTTCACATCTGTTCATCATGTCGCAGAACGCGTTTAAGCCATAGACCCATAATATACATTCGTATCGTAATCAAAGTGCACCACCCCACCCTCGTTGTGTTTCTCGAACAAGTGCCGTAGTTCGGCCATCATCGCTTCGTAATTAGCATGACCCGGTTCAGGCGAATAGGAAGAAGATAGGAGTCGCCCTCGAAGACTCTCGAAATCAAACTTCTGGCGATTTTCAAAGTTCTCTGCCCGAACCTGCATCCCATAAAAAGAGCGGATTGTGTCGAATGTTATCCGTTTGTGCTGAGTTGTCCCATAATCAGTGCCATATGTGCTCAGCAATTGAGTATATCCCACCATAAAGGGGCCAGACGCTTCTCTGCGTTCGTTCCACACCAATACAACATAGCCACCCGACTTCAGAATTCGTTTACATTCCGCTCGGGCAGGACCGAGATCAAACCAGTGGAAGGACTGCCCGGCGCATATCAAATCAACTGAACACTTGCGCAATGTGGTTGCCTCAGCAGTGGCGACCACACTAGTGAATTGAGGGTAGGCCGCAAGCATTCTCTCCGCTGCCGCGCGCATATTGGCATTGGGTTCGACCCCAAACACACTATTTCCATTCTTCAAGAGCAACTCGGTAAGAATACCTGTACCTGAGCCAATATCGGCGACGACAGATCGCTCGTTTAGCCCACAATCAGACTTTAATAACTCCAGTACTTGAGGTGGATACGAGGGACGATAGCGTATGTAATTGTCGACTCTGGATGAAAATCGCTCCGTGTTATCGCTCAGCATGATCTGATATGTCGGGAGTTGTCTCCATCATCTGTTCGGAGGGCTGCTCCGTTTGCACATCCTTCATACCCAGCACGGAGAGTGCAAATCCTAGCAGCATCACAATACTACCGCTCATGTAAGGGTAAGTGATGTTCGAATCATAAAGAGCGCCGGCCCACAACGGCCCGGCAATACGGCCCAGGCTCATAGCAGAATTATCCAGGCCCATAGCCACACCCTGGCCGGTGGTCGAGCGTTTCGAGATAAGTGAGGCAATGGCAGGGCGCAAAAGTGAATTGAATATCACGAAAACGCTGGAGGCCAGAATGACCGTGATTAGGGAATTGGCCAGCAGTATGAGCACAAAACCAGCAGCGGTGCCCAGGAAGGATGCTTTGATCACCAGGGGCTCGCCCCAACGTTTGGTCGCGGGCCCGGTCAGGCCACCCTGAACGACCGCTGCACTTAGGCCGATTACCGTGAGGATGATACCGACCTCGCGCGTGCCGAAACCAAAACGGTCGAGCGCCCACAAACCAAAGACGGCTTCGAAGTTGGTCAGTCCAAAGCTGAGCAGGAAGGCGAGGCCGAGTAAGATACCGATGGGGCTGAAAATTGCGTCGCGCAGCAGCCGGAACTGAGAAGGGCGCTTGCCTTTGCCGGCGTTTTCTAAGCGGACTTCCGGAGATAGGGACTCGGGCAGAAATACAAGGACGAATAGCAGCGCCAGAAAAGAGAGACCGGCGGCGAGAAAAAAGGGCAGCGACAGTGAATCGGCGCCCAACCAACCACCTAAACCCGGCCCCAAGACCATGCCGATACCCATGGCTGCGCCCATCAAGCCCATGCCGCCCCCCCGGTCTTCGGCAGATGTGGTGTCACCTACATACGCCATCGCTGTCGGCAAAGTGGCGGCGGAAAGCACGCCCGCGAGCGCTCTGCTGGCGTAGAGCATCCACAGCTCCGTAGACAGACCAAACATCAACATGGCGATGCCGTTGCCGAGTATGCCGATCATAAGTATCGGCTTACGTCCGACACGGTCGGAAAGCTGTCCCCAAAAGGGCGCAAAAAGAAACTGTGTGATGGCAAAGGAGGACATCAGAAAACCCATCTCTTTGCCACCAGCGCCGAACCGATCGATATAAAAAGGCAGGATGGGAATAATAATCCCAAGCCCAAGCATGATTACGATGAGCGTAAAAAAGAGGATGAAGAGGTTGCGACGTTCTGGCTTCATAAATAAAAACGGTCTCAGGATCTCGACTTTGGCCATTTTCGATGAAGAGAAACTGGGGAGACAAAGGCAAAACCTGTAGAATGTGAGTGCAAATAACCACGTTCATGGAGGAAGTCAATGTCACCCCCAGCAGCAGAG
>PIVW01000080.1 GCA_003353825.1 Chloroflexota bacterium | reverse complement strand
TTGATATGCTTTTGCTAAACTTTTTGTAATTGACAGTAATGAAGAAGAACCCGACGGGCGTACCAGCGACTCCATTCAGGCGGAATGGCTCAAAACGCAAATGACAGCCTCAACCGCTCCCTGGAAGTTGGTCACACAGCACCATTTGCCTTACAGTTCTGGCGGCAAGCATGGGGCTGACTCAGAGATGCAATGGCCTTATGCGAAGTGGGGGGCGACGGCCGTCTTGTCCGGTCACCAACACAGTTACGAACGTATCAATCGCGACGACATCCACTATTTTATCAATGGCTTGGGAGGGCGTTGGCGTATTCATACCTTCACCGAGGCAGTGCCGGGCAGCGCCGTGCGTTACAACCAGGATTTTGGGGCAATGCTCATAACGGCGGATGATAGTTGTATCAATTTCAGTTTTTATAATCGTTCAGACGAGTTGATCGATAGTGTTACCCTCAGGCAACCATGACATAGGTGATAAAGATGGCATCCATTATTCGAAAATTACGCAATCGCAGACAGGGCATCACCGAGGAGACAGATATTCTGGACATTTCCCAGATTACGAATGGCCTGTTTGTTTCCAACTGGCCCATTGCCAAACATGCACCAGAAATCGTGGATTATGGCATCGAACTCATCATTTGCACGCTCTGGGAAAGACAAGACAAAGAGTTGAAACTGCCTCCTTTAAAAATGGTTCAAATTCGGATGACAGATGCCCCTTTTATGCCCTTGCCCCTGTTTCAATTGCGCCACGGTGCGGAGGTGGCACTGCCCATCCTGGATGCGAGTGGTAAAGTGCTTGTCTTTTGTAAAGCGGGCATCCATCGCAGTGTGGCCATGGCTTCCTGTATTCTTATTGGTCAGGGGCATTCGGCGGCTGAGGCGATGCGGATGGTAGCTGACGCCCGTGAAATAGCCGATCCGTACAAACCTCATATCAGAAAACGGATTGAAAAGTTTGAGCCATATTGGCAGACGCAACACAGTATTTGAAGTTTATATCACAGCTATCAGAAGGAGACCTTATGCATATTCCAATGCACGCAACCGTTTCTTGTTACGATGGTCCCGTCGGTAAATCATCGTACATAATTGTCGATCTTATCACTGAGCAAATCACCCATTTTGTTGTCAAAACAGAGGAACATGGGCGCGAATTCCTGGCGCCTTTGGATTTTGTGGTGGATTCAGACCGAACTGTTATCCTGCTTGATTGCCGCAAAGAGGCTGTTTATCAGTTAACTCCCTTCCACGAAGCACATTTCAATGGCTATGACGCCTACGATAATGCACCACCGGCTCCGTCACCGGCAATAGCGGCTAGCTACACGATGGATGCATCATCCTTACCGAATGGCAGAATCAACGACACTGGGGCTCCCCGCTCAGCCTTCATTAACACCACTAGCGGTGAATAAAGGTGCAAGAGTGTTTGCAACGGATGGCCAAGTGGGAAAGATAGACGAGGTTGTTATCGATCCAGAAACCCATCACGTAAGTTATTCGGTCTTGCGCCAGCGCAACCTATTAGATAAATGGACTGTAACCATTCCGGTCTCCGGAATCGAACGGGCTGAAATGGATACCGTTTTTTTGAAAATCGATAAGGCTTCAGTAATCCGGGGCACTCGCCGAATGAATTCGGGCTCAGAGGGCGTACCGCCGAACGTCCACCTTCGTGGACGGGCTAGTTCCCCCAAGTTATTGAGAAGATACATTCAAACTCTCGGCATAAGGCTCCTCTTATCTACTATACCAAAGTCCGTGTCTTTTGATGTGTGCCGGCTTCGAAAACCCACTCAGACCTGTCCTGAGTGAAATCGAAGGAAAGACAGTTGATATAGTCTTCCAGAAAAAGATTTTGAATCCGCAGGCGTATTTACCAGCGGAAAGTCTGGCAAAAAGTCAAAATCATTATCTGAACATCTATAGAAGTGTCCGGTGGAGAAATCATATGACCGATGAAGAACATAGCAGTGTAGAACATCCCGATTTGTCCCAGATTACAGAGTATCTCTTTCTGTCATCTCTACCCAAAGATGAACATGCCGAACATATTTTTTCTCTGGGAATTCGTCTTGTCATTTCGATGCCTGTTAATAAACCGCCTAACGTTTATTGCAAGCCACCCTTCCAATTTATCCATTGTCCTTCATTTGATTCACCCTGGACCCCCATCCCCCAGTTTATCTTAAAACGAGGGGTTCATGGGGCATTACCAGTTATCGATGAGCAAGGCCATTCCGTTCTCGTGCATTGCAAAGCAGGGGTGCATCGTAGTGTGGCCATGGCTTGTTGCATTCTCGTCGCCAAGGGGTATACTGCCGAAGCTGCTATGAAGGTTGTCAAAGAGAAACGAGACAAAGCAGATCCTTATGCCGGTTACATCCGCAAACGAATTGAGAATTTCGAGTCTCATTGGGATAAGAAACATGCGTGAAGACAATGTAGGCGGTCTGCAAAGATGTTGTCGGAGGTATGCATGACAACCCAGGCGCAAACGGAATCGACTACTCTCCGTCGCTACATTCCCATCCTGGCATGGCTACCTCAGTACCAAAGTAAGTGGATGCGGTTTGATATCATTGCAGGTATGACCATCATGGCGCTGCTAGTACCAGAAGGGATGGCTTATGCTGAACTGGCTGGCATGCCACCCCAGGCAGCATTTTATGCTGCTCCGGCTGGACTGATTTTATATGCTATCTTTGGTTCGTCCAGACAGCTCGTTGTAACCGTTTCTGCAACGGTTGCCGTCATGTCAGCTTCCATCGTGAGCGGTTTAGTACCGGCTGAATCAGCGGAATTCATCACCTTGACAGCTGCACTGGCGATTCTGACCGGGTTGGTGGCTCTGTTAGCTGGTTTGCTCCGCTTAGGACGCATTGCGCAGTTCTTTTCCGAATCCGTCCTTGTGGGGTTTGTCTCAGGCCTGGCGTTGGTGATTATGATCAGGGAGATCCCCAAGTTGTTTGGTCTTGAACCGGTCAGCGGCAACTTCTGGGAACGCATCATCGAGCTTGTTCGCGAATTGCCAGAGACGCATCTACCGACACTGGCTGTAGGCCTCTCGTCATTGATTCTCATGATCTTTTTGGAACGCCGTTTCAAACGAATCCCGGCAGCTCTCATCGCCATGATCTACGGCATCGCTGTTGTTTCTATATTCAATTTAGCTGATCAGGGTGTTCATATCATCGGTGAGATCTCTTCCGGACTCGCTCCTCCCAAGATCCCTGATATCAGTCTGCAAGCATGGTTGATGCTTGTACCAGCTGCACTGGCTATCACACTGGTTATGTTTTCTGATGCGGTCGGACTAGCTCGCAGCTTTGCTGGCAAACATCATTACGAAATCGACGAAAATCAGGAGTTAGTCGGTCTAGGCATGGCCAATATGGGAGCTGGCTTTTTCCAGGGTTTCCCCATCGGAGCCAGCCTCTCGAAGTCGGCGGACAGTGATGCCGCCGGGGGCACAACCCAAATGGCCGGAATCATTGCTGCGCTTGCCACGATTCTGGTCGCCCTGTTCTTCACACCTTTGTTTTTCAACCTTCCGGAAGCGGCTTTGGCCGCCATCGTCATTGTGGCGGTATCCAGGGTGGTGAAAGTCAAAGAGTTCCGGCGCCTGTATTGGCTGCACCGGCCAGAATTCTGGCTGGCACTGATCACCCTCCTTGGTGTTCTTACCTTTGAAGAGGTATCGGCTGGACTTTTGCTCGGCGTTGTGCTGTCATTGTTGGCGCTCATATGGCGCACAAGCACCCCAAAACTGAGCGTTTTGGGCCGTCTCCCCGGTACAGTCTTTTTCCGAAGCACAAAACATTATCCAAATGCAACCACAGATCCAAGCCTGCTCATTCTCCGTCCCGATGAAAGTATTTTCTTTGCCAATGCAGCTGGTTTGCGTAATGCTATTCGTGGTCACGCCTTCGCTGCCAGAACATCGGGACAGATCACGATACTCGATGTCGAGATGACCAATGAGTTAGATGTGCCCGGTGTGGAGATGCTAGAAAAGCTGTACGAAGAACATGAAGCATTAGGGATCCAGTTTAAGTTGGCTGGGATACATCAACCGGTTCAAGAAATGCTCGATGTCAGTGGTTTGACAGAGAAAATCAGCGAGGAGAACCTTCACCATACGGTGTTGGAAGCTGTACTGGCTTATGCATTAGAGCATTTAGAAGAATTAACTGTTGATGATCCGGAAACGGTCATTAACAGAATAGACACCATGACAGAGATATTCAGTTATGCTTCTGAGCACGTAAGTGAGGAGCATCGAGCAAGATTGAACACAGCGATCGACCGGCTGGAAGGCGTGCGCAGCCAGCTGGAAGAGAAGCAGGAGCAAAGTTAGATGAGGACGTACATACCCGAAAAACGACTCCCTTAGGAGTCACGCCGAAGATGCACAAACAAGGAGCATTTCAGTACATGAATAATACAAAAACCGCACCCTCTTTCGCCGCATTGCTTGTCAGTTTTGCAGCCGTCTTTATCATCATTTGGGGGATCCAGACCACGGCCGTCATTCTTAACCCCATCCTGCTGGCAGCCATTATCACAATTATCGTCATGCCTGCGCCCCAAAAACTGGCAGAACGAGGCCTGCCTGACTGGCTGTCTTTCGTAGTGACGTTACTTGCCGTGATCGCATTGATAGCGTTCGTGCTCCTCCTGGTATTTGGTGCATTCACGCAAATCACGGCGGATGTTTCAGGGCAATTGACCTCTCCCGGAAAAAGTTCAATCACGTCAGAACAAATGAATCAGTTCTTTGGGGCCATCGTCCGTTGGGCCGGTGGGGCAGTGGCGCTGGTCGTTACCGTCTTGATCATCTTCATTTTCATGTTGAGCGCCGCGATCACCATGCCTGCTGTTAACCGACTGGGCTTAAGTGCCAGTAACGAGGTACTCACACAAGTAGCTCAATTAACGGAAGACGTCCGTAGTTATATGTCCATTATGACGGGTGTCAATTTTTTGGTTGGTTTAGGGGATGCACTTCTACTGTGGATCCTTGGCGTGCCGTACCCATTGGTGTGGGGACTCCTAGCCTGGCTGATGGGTTACATCCCCACCATCGGCTTTTGGATAGCAATGATCCCGCCCCTTATATTGGCCTGGACAACGAATGGGCTACAGTCGGCTATTATTGTTTTTCTTGGCTTCGTTTTGATCAACGGTTCCGTACAGAACTTCGTCCAACCGCGTATGATGGGGCAGGGGTTAGGAATCTCCCCCGTAGTGGTATTCATCTCCCTGATTTTCTGGGGCTTTTTGCTGGGTGGCGTCGGTGCTATTCTGGCTGTTCCCCTCACCATGATCGTGATGGCTGTTCTTTCCGCCTTCCCCGACACGCGCTGGATCGCGATCCTGATGAGCGTTCCCAGGAAAGAACAGGATGGCGGAGAGCGCAAACAGGCCCATGCAGATCTGAAGCTTACCTGGGGTCGCCTAAAACACAGTCTCGGCATGAAGGGTGGTGTTGATGATTCTGGTGAATCAGCTGAAGCGTCAAATTCGGAAGACAAGTATAATGATGCTACCCCTTAGATCGATGAAATGGGCACGTCTCAGTACTATCTAATTGGAAAGGAGCTTGATCCATGACTGCAGCTATTTTAGGTGGGTTTAGTCTGCTTGTAGGTTTCGCCAGAGATCTGAAAGATATGTTTTCGGATCGCGTCGGTCGGGGGATATTGCTCATGGTAGTTTTGTTGCTTCTGATCGGAACAGTTTTCTATAGCTTGGTAGAAGGTTGGAGCCTGGTAGATTCCTTTTATTTTTCCGTCGTTACGCTGACAACGGTCGGCTACGGTGATCTTAGCCCAGACACGACCCCGGCAAAGCTGTTCACAACCGTTTACATCTTCCTAGGGCTAAGTATAATTGCCACTTTTGCAAGCTCAATCGCGAAAACGCATGTGCAGCGGATTGGCAAACATGCAAGCCGGAAAGCTGATGATCAGGCTAACGACGTTAAGTAAGGCAAGATATGAAACTGAGTTTACGAAATTGGGAACGAGGCCATTTGAAGCAGGCATAAGCTTGCGACTTTGGCTTCGTTGTAGTCGAAGCGAGCGAGGTCGCCCACCTCAGCGATGATACCGGCTGTAATACCGGACCGATGCCAGGAATGGTTCCCCAGGTGTGTTGGACTTCCTCCATCTGGGCGGTGATAGCGGCATCGATGCGCCGGAGATTGAGGGAGTTGATGTCATTGTACGGTTGTTACTCGCAGGCCAAAAGAAAAGAAGTCCTGAGCGGTTGATTTTAACCGCCCAGGACTGGGTTAGTTCTTTCAGTAGTAGCATCCAGTGAGATGGTGCTAGGTGTAGCTCACTGGTCGCTAGGGGGTGGAAAATACAAGCCGGCCTTCAACCTGCGGTGAGATGGTGCCCATCGCCGTGATGTAGTCGATGACTGCATCGCGCACATAGAATTGCGTATCGGCCACGATCTGATCCAGCGGCCATAAGGTCTCACCATCGTTATTAAAGTTGCAGGACCCTGCCGCCAGGTAGTTGACGCTGGAGACATTGTAGTAGGTGTCGGCGTCTTCGAAGTCGACAGACTGGCCGTCAGAGACCAACGACACCACATTATTGCCATTCGGCTCTTCAGGATGGGCATCGTTGTAGGTAATCACGCCGCCGGCGCTGATGTCGAGCATGCAGGTCGTGTAATGCGAATAACCACCGTAGTCTTCCGAGTACTTGTAGTACCAGTAGTTGCGGTACCCTCGCTCGAGCACCTCCTTGATCTGGGGACCGTTCATCTCCATGACTAGTAGCGAGTTCTCGTAGGGCATGAGCGTGTACATATCGTCTACTGTCAGCGTCACAGGATTCTCTGCCGTTGCGTCATCCGCCACCTTTCTGTTGCTCATGGCGCCGGAGAGGTGGAAGTCCACTTCGATGCCATTCGTTTCAAGCTCAAAGACTGCCGAATCAGCCTGTAGGTTGGCGCCGCTGGTTTCTTCCGTATAAGCCTCCAGCGCATCGATGGGTTCCGTGGTCTGTCCGATTTCCGTGCCGGTGTAGTTAGCCAACTCGTCACTGAAGGGCACTAGATACTCTGTCACTGTTGGATCTGCGTCCACGTCAGCGGCGTCGAGCAAGAACCCTTCCCGGAACACGACATCATATCCGTCGGCCCCATCGGCGATCAGGCCGACGTTGACCTTCCCCAGGTACTGTGCGTAAGCTCTTGTCTGGGCGATCAACGTCCCGTTGGGGTTGAGGTCGGAGCTGATTATGACAGCCGGGGCGAGCTTGGTATGACTGTGTCCGCCAATGATCACATCTATGCCTGGAACCTGCTCGGCGATGAACTTATCCTTATCTGTGCTGTCTTTGTAGACATCGTAGCCGATGTGGTTGAGCGCGATCATTACATCAGGATCCTCGGAGGCCTGAATCTGCGGTACCAGGGCCGCGGCCGTGTCGACGGCCGGATAGAAGGTCAGACCCTGAATGTTGCTTGGCAGTTCGTAGAGCGGCACCTCCGGATTGGTCAGGCCGAAGATCGAAACATCCACATCACCGACGTTCAACGTGATGTAATCTTGGACATTGTCGTTGATGAAGCCATAGCTGCCATCGTCATCCAGGTTGGCGCCTCCCAGAATTGGGAAGTCAACCTGGCCTAACATGGTGGCAAAGGTCTCTGCCCCAAAGTTGAACTCATGGTTGCCGAGCGTCATGGCATCGTACTCCAGTAAATTCATACCGCCGGCGATGGGATTGGGGGTTGCATTTCTGAAGTACTGAGCGAAGGCGTTCCCCTGGAAGGTGTCGCCATCATCTAGCAAAATGGTATTCGGGTTTTTGGCCCTCTCCTCAGCGATGTGCGATGCCATGTAGACCATGCCTTGGGGATCTCCGTAATAAGAGTCGGCAGGCCAGCGGCCATGGGTGTCGTTAGTGTGCAGGATGGTGATCACTTTATCGACCTTGGTGATGCGCCCTTCGACCTCAGTGTCGATAGGTCCAACGGTGTCGTTGTACATCTGGATGTATTCGTTGGCGCCCACCTGCATATCGTAATAGGTATCCCAGCGGTTAGTGCCATCGGCAAAGGTTACCCATCCATCCTGACCACCAGCCAGGAAGTTATTGGTTACGACCCGGTAGGTCATTTCAGGGTTCAGTGGTTCCCCATCAACCATGACATTGTAGGCTTCCCAACTCGTGGGAGTATCACAGTCACAGTCGTTGTACCAGTACCAACTGGCACCGGAGGTCTGTAAGATGCCTTTGTACAGGCTGGCTGCCTGGTCCAGTAAGTTCTGGATCTGGGCGCCCGTCAGGTCCATCAGGAAGAGCGTGTTGGCAAAGGGCAGTACGTTGAAGGTATCACCCCAGATCATGGTATGGGGCAAATCTGAGCCCTCGGGGATTTCTATGTCGGCGCGTAGGCCGCCAGGGTTGGTGAAGGCGATATCCACCGATCCGTTGACTTCGTCGTCGTCGTACTGGTCCGCCTTCCACAACATACTATCGGTTACCAGGTTGCCCATGTTAGATTCACGGTTGTAGTTACGTATGAGATCGACATTGGTAACGCCAACCGGTTGCTCGACGATGGGAGCGATAGCTTCGGCCCAGGTTTCGATAACTGCCGCTACATCCGGGTCCTCTGGAAGTTCGTTATTGATCGTTATCAACTCATAGTTGTTGAGGGTCAGAGACTTGCTAGCCACGTCAACCGTGATGTCGGCCCGGCCCAGCCAGCGGCCATAATAGCCGGCTTGGATGATAGCCGTGTCCCCGACCATGACGGGTTCAGAGAGAGCTTGGTGCTGATGCCCTCCGATCATCAAGTCCACCGGCTTGCCGGCATCGATCAGTGCCTGGGCAATGGTCTGCATACCCTTGTAGGGTCCGCTATCATCTGTGCCCATATGCACCAGAATGATCATGGCGTCGGATTGAGCCTTGACCTCGTCGTAGTAGTGCAAGATCGTCTCGGTGAGATCTTTGAAGACCAGGCCAGCGGTCGTGCCTTTCAGTGTAACTTCCGGGGTTTCGTCTGTATCCAAACCGATGACGCCTACCTTCACGCCACCTTTCTCCAAGATGACATAAGGCTTGGCCCAGGCGGGGATATCCCATTCACTGCCCTCGAGCACGATATTGGCGCCCAGCCAGGGGAAATCGGACTGCTCTACGCGAGCCTGGATCACTTCCTGTCCCTTATCAAATGAGTGGTTGCCGAAGCTGGCAACATCGTAGCCCAGCATGTTGTAGATGGCGATAGTGCTTTCGCCTTCGACAAGCTGGGATATGGGTGGAGCGCCCAGGTATACGTCCCCCGCGTCCGCCAGGATCACATTGTTGCCGCCAACTTCATCCCGTACCTCGCCGATCACAGTGGCCATGAAGGCTGAGCCGCCGCGGCCCTTGTAGTCAGTCTCGAGATTGCCGTGGAAGTCATTGGTGTGAAGGATAGTCAGCTCAGCGCTGGTGGGTGGTTCGTCGAAACGGATCTCATTCAGGTGAATGTAATCATGCGGACCACCCGGATCGCGCCATTCGATGTGCGTGCCATCGAGGACAACGCCGGATTCGCTCCAGGCGCCTGTGGGAACGAGCCCCAACGGGGTATCGACCATCAGTAGATAATAATCATAGGTCCACCGGGGGTCCGGCAGGATGTACAGGTTGAAGAAACCCGAGCCGTCGCTAACGCGGGTTTGAATAAGATGGCCCGGACGTGATTCACCCTCATTGCGGCCGTAACAGTGCACGGTAATACCGGCAATACCTTGACCAGGATCGTCGAGGCTGCCCATGCGGATATAGCCACGGAAGCGGGTAGCATCGCCCGCAGGCAGGCTTAGCGGTCCATAATCAGGTCCACCTTTTTCATATCCAGGAATAGATTCTATTGTAGAGGGGACGTCAGTCGCACTAATAGCGGCGAATCCACCGGCTACAACCATGACTACGAATACAACACTTAGGGCAATGGTTAACCGTAAGGTATGGTTAATTGGCTTCATTTTTACATTCCTCCTTTGGAATGAGACAATTGATTGGATAGTGCCCCCGTTAAGTGTTGCTGGACTTTTTCGCCACGAATGACACGAATTGACACGAAAAAGATAACAGAATTGGTGAAAATTCGAGAAATTCGTGGCAGGTTTTGCTTATTCCCAGCCAGCAACATTCAAGAGGGGGACTACCGCTGATTGGTTATTTTGTCTAAATCTTTGCAGTATGCTACCTGGTTCAATATGCCGATGTCAATTAGTGTCGATTCTTCCCTCCTTTGGAATGAAGGAGTCGCCCGTAAATGACCCGAAATTAAAAGTAGTCTGCCCGGCTCCATTGACAGGCGCTGCTATTTTAAGGCTTATAAATGTAAGCATACTACCAAGTGAAACGCATGGCAAGTGCGAGTAAGGTCAAAATGAAGTATGTGCGCGTATCTTTTCACTAGTACAAAGCGGCACACCTAAGGAGGCAGTTTGTAGTAAGCGCTTTAGCGCTTTTATGCACCTGTCACGGCGATGAATCGCCTACTACGAACCGCACAGCTACTTGCGCCACGATGTACTAGTGGTTTGATAAGTTAGGCTTATTCATTGCGAAGCCCCGTACCATCGTCCGCTGACGGCGGGGTAGTTCATTCCTAACTAAAAGAGAAACCTGCCACAAAAGCCGCTGTCATCAGCAGCAATAGGGCTGGAAAAACGGTCAGGATGGTCTTTTGAGGTAGAATCGATTTTCCTGCCTTGAGAAATGCAAGCAGCAATCCCCCTACTCCGATGAGGGCGCCGCCTACTCCGACCAAAGCGAATCCTCCAGACATTTCGCCCCTCAGAACAAGGATGATGGGAAGCAGGAAGATCAACATTCCGGCAACGCCATGCACTGTGGCAAGAACGATAGTGGCAATTTCGCCAGGTTTGGTGTAGCGAGTGACAACAACCGCCAAGAATCCTACAACAATAAAGATCATGTAGAGCGTCGTGAATTCGGGCAGGTATTCCGAGACCAACCCCAGGGAGAGGCTGAGGGGAATGATAGTCGAGACGATGACGACCAACGGACTATCCAAGACTTCAAATCCCATGATGATAAGCAACAAACTGGCCACCAGCAGGGTGCCGAAGGCAATGGTGTAGGCGAACACGGAGAGCTTTGCAGCCTCATCGATGCCAACGACAATTTGATAGGCGGCAAGCAGCCCGGTTAGAAGAAGAAGAATTCGGTCAAGAACAGATATTTTCTTCATGGTTTAAGTCCCTCAGCTAGGTGACAATTACCCTCATTATCCGGCAACCAACATCAGCAGTCCCATGGCGCTGAGCATGTATACTGATGCGTATTTGAACAGGCCGAAATTAGTGCGCTCGGAAGGTGTGGTTGCGCTGACGATGGCCAGAAGCAACATACCAAAGGACAGCACGGCCATGAGTCGCAAATAACCAAAAGTGAGACCAATCCCATATGCAGCGATGATCATCATGATGGCTGCAATCACGCTGGAAATAGCTATAACGATCTGGGTGACGCGATCCCCGTAAGCGGAGGGAAAGGTAGGGATACCAGCGCGCTGGTAATCATCATGATAACGCATGCTGAAGGTGAGGATATGGGTGGGGATCCAGAAAAGGACAGCCAGAGCCAATAGAATGCCTATCCATTCGATTTGCCCCGTTCCCAAAGCGCGCCCGGCCAACACGGGCATACCGCCAGCGATACCACCCCAGACGATACCCCAGGGGGTGCGCCTTTTGAGCCACATAGTGTAAATGACGACATCGAAGAACAGACCGGCGAAGACGATGAGGCCGTAGAGTGGATCGAGTGCAACTGCCCAACTGACGCCTAGCAAGGCCAAAACCAGACCGAGGATGAGCGCCTCGCGGGGAGGGATTTTGCCTGATGGTAATGGACGGTTTTTTGTCCGCTCCATTTTTGCGTCAATATCCCGATCAGACCACATGTTCAAGACTGTGCTGCCGCTAATGGCCAGGAACAGGCTACCGGTTACAGCCAGCACTATTTGCCAATTCAAGATTGGGCAGCGCGTACTCATAAACCCGGCCAATCCGGTAGTGAGGAGCAATGCAGTCTGTAAGCTCTTGATAAGCGGCCAATACAAGCGGAGTTTAGTTTTGAAACTTGTCATAATGTTATCCCGCACCGATGTTGGAGATCGGTCCTTGGTTCACATGAGAGTGGAGATGAGAACCTCCGGGAGGATAAAGGCAACCTAGTCTTTTGCACACCGGAACCCTATCGACGGGTCGTAGTGTTGTGGGCCAGCGCTGTTATATTTCCAAACACGCAAGTCGACTTCGTAGGAATAGAAACTGCCGCCACGCATGTGGCGATAGTGTTGGTCGGGGAGGTCATCACCCAGCCATTGCCACACGTTACCGGCCATGTCATAGAGGCCGTAGGGACTGACGGAATCAAGAGTTTCATAGCCGTCGTAGGTTTGGCCATTGTAGAAACCAACAGGTGTGGTGTTGCCCAACTTGCCATATATCTTCTCGAAGAGATCAAAAGACGAGTAGTAATTGGCATTGTTGGCTTCAATCTCCTTACCCCAGGGGAAGGGGAGACCGTGTCCGTCCACTATTTCGGTCCCACGTGCTGCTTTTTCCCATTCTATCTCGATTGGCAGGCGTGTGTCGTAGTATTCGCAATAAGCGTTGGCGCCAAACCAGGTCACCATGTTCATGGGATGGTTGGCGTACGACTCCATGGCGGCGAAGGTTTGTCCATCGTAGGTCAAACGGGTGCCTTTGTCCTCTGCCAGTGGTGCGTAGAGGTGATCACCCGCTTTTATCTCTTCTTCGTGCTTATAGCCATCGAAGGGATCGCCACCATAGTAGCCACCGGCTCCGTCCTCGTGCCAGATAAGCTCTCCGGCTTCGACCTCAAATTCACCAACACTGACATCGCCAGATGCCAGGGCATCGTTCAGGAAGTTTGCGTATTGCTCGACAGTGACATCTGTGATCATGATCTGATACTCATCCACCGCGGTTATGTGGTCCATCTGACCAGAGGGGAATTCACCGGCAGGGATTGTTGTCCAGGCAGTGGGGTCTACACCGGAGTCAATAGCTGGCGGGGTGATCGCACCCACGTCGGATGATGGCGCACAGGCGCTTGCAAGCAAGCCAGTCAAGAGCAGGCTGAAGATAATGCGTTTCATTTGGACACCTCATCCAGAGTTGCCTGAAGTTCTTCCATTTTGCGTTTTTGTTCTACCAGATCGACTTCTGCGTTAGATCTCTTTTCCGCAGCAAATTCTTTGCTCCAGACGCCGTTTTTCCTAAACAGATCGATTAATCGCCATCCCATGAAAATGGCCAATAGGATTAGGAGTCCGGCCAGACCCGCGTCCATCTGCAGCATAAGGACGTTGACCAAGGGTTGCTGCTCGTATTCTGTGACAAAGAGCCGTTTCATCGAAAAGATTGTGGCGGAGGCAAAGGCGATGTTAGAGCCGATGATAATGAACCAACCATACCATTTGCGAGTTTTATCTTTGAGACCAGAGAGATCTCCGTAGTAAAGAAGAATAATCGTTGCAATGAGCGCGGCTAGAATATGCCAGTGTCCGGTCAGGGTGATGCGTTCTTCGCGGTGTGGCCATACACGGAAGATCTCCGTCAGTTTGACGGCCATAAAAATACCAACCCCGCTGACGGTGAAGTTCATGAAGACCATCTGCCAGCCGGTGCCAAATTTGAGCGGGTCATGCAGCAGTGCGGCAATTTTCTGTAAGAATGTCGGTTTTTCGATGCCCTGCTCGGCGATGCGATCCTTGATCAGCTTGTTCCACGAGAAAATAACGTAGAATAGAGCGGCGAGCATGATCATCGTTGAGCCGAAGTAGATGGTGGTGTGCCCCCAAGGCAACCAGACAATAGACAAGGCTCCAAACGTGGTCACAATGGAGCCGAAAATCATCAGAGGCATAGCGATTTTATGAAGTTTGCCTTGGAAGTCCATCCACTTGCCCACAATCAAGGTAATCCCCACGGCGACCAGGGTCAGCATAATGTGTAAGTGGCCGATGATCGCTTTCTGTAGCGCCGTTTTGTTTGGGATGCGAATGAGATCTTCAGCCAGAAAGGTCTCGTGTCCGTTGGCCCAGAAGGAGCCGGCGACAGCGCCCCAGGTGGCGGAAGTGAGTGTCATGATGACCATGACGAAAAAGGCCGCACGCTCTAGATCGATGCCGTTCCTGGTGTGGGCGTAGGGCGAGTCCGGGGCTAAGCGGTACTCTTTGCGCCAGGGCCAAAGCGCGACGGCTAACAATATGCCAGAGAAAAACACCAGCGACTGTCCAACCAGGAAGAGACCATGGTAGGCGAAGTTATGTCCGAAATAGCCAAAGAACAGGCCGAAGATGATCGCTGTGAGATAGCCGACGGTGATGGTGGCGTTGATGAAAACCTGCTCATGGCGTTTCATGGGCAGGATCTCGGTCATAAAGTAGACCTCGATGGCGATGACGGTCATGGCGATGGTGTGATAGAGCATGATGATGCGTCCTTCACGGTCAGCTTGCACCAGATCCATCCCCAACACCTTGACGGTGATATCGCGCACGCCCCATTCGACCATCGGGCCGGAAAGCGTACCCCAAACAGCCGTTACCAGAGCGACTACGGCGATGGCGACCAGCGCCAGACCTCTGGTGGAGCGGAAGAGGTAGTTCAAACGCGTTGTTAATGCTTGCATAGAATGGCTCCGACGTAAATTTAATTTTTGGATTGAGGAGGACGTTGGCAGGGGCAGAGCGTTATTCTGCTATACAGCCAATCAAAAACAATGGGTGACTTGTCGACGACAACGAAATCAGCCCACCGGGATTCCTATCTTTTAGGATATCTCAAAATGGGCTGATTGTAATTGTCAAATAGAAATTCCGGCAGACAATTTTTACCAGCAACTGATTTCTGGGGTAGCGAAAATCGACCTCGACGGAAGAACTGAGTAGTTACGCGCTCGAAGACTGCCAATATCTTTGCGATAAAGCCAGCATTTGGAAATCCTGAGAGGGGGCTAATTATTTTTGTTGATGTCTTTTATAAAGCCCCAAGTGAAGGCCAAAGTCATAATCAATAGCAAGGGAGCCAAAATCATGAGGATGAATTCCCCAGTAAAGATGCCGAACAGCGGTTTGCCTGCTTTGTAGAAAGCCAGAGCTATGCCACCGATGCCGATTAACAGACCACCGACGCCAACCATGGCAAAGCCTTTGGGTTCGGTTTTTGTGACGAAGGTTAGGTAGAGTGGCAGCCCAAAAATGATCAAGCCGGCTATGCCATGAAAGAGAGGAACGGCGATGGACTTAAAGGGCATGTCTGCAATGCTGGTGACAGCGATGGCCAACAAGCCCAGCAGGGCGAACCAAGAATAAGCCTTCTTATATTTAGGCACGAACTGGTTCATTAGGCCCATTGAGATACCCAAAGGAACTAGCGTTGCTACAGTCAATACGTAGGGTGAAGCCAAGAGACCCCAGCCGCCGAAAATGAGCAGTACGCCAGAAACCAATAAAACGACAAAGCCCATCATGTAATAGATATCGTGGAGGGCTTTTTCTTTGCTATAGCGTGTATAGAACCGCCAAGCGATGTAAGCAGCCGTCAGACCTGTGAGTAGTAGGGTGATTCGGTCGAAAAGGGTCATGATGAACTCTCCTCCAAGGGTGAATGAAAAGGGTGCGTCCTAAACGGGTTGGAGACACAGCAAATCTGGTAAACTGAAGGTGACACGACTATCGTCTATTCAATTCACCAGGAGAAGAGCCATGTCATCCAACTCAGAGGTTATTGTACATGAAGTTCGTCAGGAATCCGAATCGATGTTGCAGTATGTACGGCTCAACGAAAAGAAAACAGCCTACGAAGCAGAGCGAAATATCTTCAAACGATTGCTGAAAATGGGCTACAGACTGATGTTACTGTTTTTTTCATTACAGGCGGAACGCTATCCTCGGATTGCTATAGAAAATGAAAAAGGAGAGGCGTTGCCGTATCATTCAGAAAAGAAACGGGACTACTACTCGATATTTGGGAAACTGCCATTCTGGCGGCCCTATTTCTACAAGCAGGGTGCAGGAGGTCAGAGTCCTCTGGATGAAGCGTTAAGTTTGGGTGAAGATTGTTATTCGGATTTGCTGCGGGAGATGGCGGAATACCTTGGTGTGGAGGTGGCGTACGAGAAAGTGGTGAACATGCTTCAATACCTGTTGGGGCAAAAGTTGGGAAAGAATGCAGTGCAAGAGATGGTGGAGGAAGATGCAGGTGATGTGGAGGCATA
>PIVW01001211.1 GCA_003353825.1 Chloroflexota bacterium | reverse complement strand
TGCTAACGATCTTACATATTGCGACATTCCGCTGTGTGGTCCACCGAACCTAAAAAGATTCAAGGACAACACCTTACAAAAAGCATGGGTGTTGTACCACGAGATGCACTGCCGCCTTGCTCCGTCATTGCCAAAGGCAAACCGATCAGCAGGTAGCGGAGAATACTCGGCATCTGAGGCACTCATCGGGTCATTCGCTAAGGAAGACCCTGAAGATTTGGATATGGATTTCTAGTACGTTCCGGCGTCTGTGCCGAGGTCGGACACGTCCAACTCAGTTGTGAAGATGTTCGCCATACGTTGTCCATTGGAACCGATGGTGTGGGTGTCGTCCGTGTCTGGAACAACGTTGCCACCAACGACAATGTCATTGAGACCACTTATCGTGAGAAGGGGAGTGCCGTCAAGCACACCACCATTGTTGTATTGGAACTGTGTGTCCGCTCCACCTGGTGTGGAGACCGAACTACCAGATGCCCAACTCAGGTTCCCGGCACCGTCAGTCGTAAGAAACTGACCGATTGTACCGTCTGTGGCAGGGTAGGTTAGGCTTGCTGCGGTAAGGGTACCAACCGAGATAGCATTTACGGTCGTGTTACCGGCAGATGTGACCTGGTCCAGGGTTCCTACTGCTCCAGCAGCGGAGTTAGTTGTGACCCAGGAAACCCCATCCCATACCTTCAGTTGAGCAATGGCAACGGATGTGTCAAGCCAAAACTCACCAATGGCATTTCCAGTTTGACCAATGGGTGAGGCATTAGGAGCGGTAGCACTGACTGCACAAGGTGCGATCTTACACAGCGAATCGTCCTGGAGTTTGAAATACAGACCCGGATCACTCTCGTGGAGAGCGACCATAGGCATTCCGTCCGACAGGTTTGTCGGGTTGGGTCGAAGGTTTTGTTCGGTTGTCCTCAGAAACTGAATCGCTGT
>PIVW01000079.1 GCA_003353825.1 Chloroflexota bacterium | reverse complement strand
AGGCCATAGCGATGGGACGATAACTACCGGAGGGTATACCTGCCAGCGTGTACCAGCCTTGAACATCCGTTTGTGTGTAATAGGTCTCACCTGTAGTGGTGGAAACGAGGATCGTCGCTTCCATTACCGGACGATCTTCTGTGTCTGTCACCCAACCACTTATACTGCCGCTGCCGATATGTTCCGGCATACCAACTTGATCCCACCACCAACGCCGCGCCCGATACTCGCCCAAGTTGTAAAGGGCGCGGCTGGTGGGGTGTAAAGGTGCCCACAGAGGCACCGTCACCAGGAGGAGCAGGACAAGAACCACAATAGTCGTGATTATTCGTTTGACAATGCGTTTGCCGTTTTGGCGTATCATAGTTGCCAGCCAAGATGAGATTATTCGTACTCCTCCTATTTTAGCGCAAATCGACCTCCCGCGCTTATCGGCTTCAGAAGGTGAATATTTGTCTGTAGGCTGTTCCAGGAAAATAATAATTCAAAACTCGTGAAGCGTGATACGTAATGATTTCACTCCTAAATCCTCACGTTTCACGCTTCACGTAGGACTCAGGTTTTGGGGCGTTTAAATTCTGGAACTCCCCTATCTCTAACTCATCGGTTTTGTCATGAGATCGGCCATCCGCTATACTTCGAGTCGCACAGATTCTCTCAACAGCAACCTATGAAATCGTCGCTAACCACCTCCACCTCCACCTCCACCTCCAAGGCAGTGGGCATAATCCTGGCAGTGATGTTGGCAGGGTTGGTGCTATGGCTTTTCAACGGTGAGGCAAGTATTGTTAATCTGTCGCAGAATCAGCGCCTGACCATGGCAGTTGGTCTTATGCTGAGTGCGATGATCCTGTTTGCGTGGGCAGCGCCTCGGCCCTTCACTTGGACGCAAGCCGATGTGAGCGAGGGGTGGGTAAATAGGCGGCGTTGGGCATTTTTCACGGCCCTGGGTTCGTATGTGATATCCTTGGTTTTGTATCTCGCTCTGGGAGAAAGCGAGGTGGTACGCTTATTGTGGTTGCTGGGGATCACCTTGATCATCATCGCGCATGTCCCCTACCGCCCCGTTTGGCGCTTAGACCGAGACGATGGGAGAGACTGGCTAATTGTGGTCGCAATCACCGCCATCGCTTTCTACCTGCGATTCTGGCGCTTACCCGACTTGCCCGCCTATTTCCATGGCGATATTGCCTCACAAGGCTTGCAGGCGCTAAGCGTGCTCGAAGGTAAGTCGCCGGGCTGGTTCGATGTTGGTTGGTCGAATATCCCTATGTTCGATTTCGTGATGATGGCCGGGACCATGCGTCTTTGGGGGCAGGATCTGTTAGGGCTATCTTTCACTGCTGTCTGGCAGGGCGTACTGACGATCCCCTTCATGTACCTACTCGGAAGAGAGATGTTCGGCAGGCGCGCCGGCCTATTGGCTGCCGCCCTGATTGCTATCAGCTACACACATATCCATTTCAGCCGGATCGTCACTTCGGCATCTCCCTTGCTGTTTATTGTGCTGCTGTTCTACTTCCTTTTCAGGGGGCTGCGCTTGAGGCGCAGTATCTGGTTTGTCCTCTCGGGCCTTAGCCTGGGCGTGGGATTACTGGTCTATTATCCTATCCGGGTGGCCGTCGTGACTGTGATCTTGCTCTGGCTGTGGCTGCTTATTTGGAAACGTCGCGCCCTAGTCGATAACCTGCCGCAATGGGTAAGCTTCTGCGTCGCAGCGCTCGTTGGGTTTGGCCCGATGATGGCCTTTGTATTGCGAGATTTCAAGGCTTTTGTGGGACGGGGTACACTGGTCATGATTTGGAATCCCGCGGTGGCGACCCACCTCATGGGCAAGTATGGTACCGACAGTGTTGCAACGTTATGGTTGGAACAGTTCAAACGCACTTTTCTGACCGTTTTCTATTATCCTGATGCCAGCACGCATTTCGCCTTTTCTGGGCCCATGATCAATGCCTTCGCAGGACTCTTATTGATACTTGGATTCGGCTACTGCCTGCGCTGGTTAAAGGACGAACGCTATTTCGTGCTCGTGATCTGGTTCACCAGCACACTGCTGCTTGGCGGAGTGCTCACCAATGACCCTCCATTCTGGCCACACACCATCGTCGTACTACCCGCCGTGTTCTTGATGGCAGCCTGCGCCGGTGAGCGAGCATGGTTTGGCCTGCTGCAGGCGCTTCCCACAGCCAACCGCCCTCGTATTGATTGGGTCATCGCCGCAGGATTGGCCGCCATTCTGGTATCGACCGGCATTAGCAATTGGCAAGCATACACACAACAGATGGGCGACAACGCAGATAGGGTTGTAAGAGTCGCACGCTATGTGGCGGATCTGCCGACCGATCATCATGTGCTGGTTGTGCCCGATCCCTTGAGCTGGCAACAACGTGAGCTTCGGTTTATGGGACGGAAAATCTCTGGAACAGATATCCCTGCCGACGTTATTTCATCTGCCAAATTAGATGCGCTGCTGCAACCAACCCATTTCATCATCACGCCCAACCATGCCGATCTCATACCGGCTTTGCATGCCCAGTTCCCGGACGGCCAGCTTCAATACTATCACACCAACAATAAGTGGCATTCCTTCGCAAGCTTTGTAGTCCAACCTGCAGGATATGTTTCACCGACGACAGTGGTTGAACCTACCCATTCCCTGGCGACTCGCCGACTTTGGATATGGATCCTTACAGCTACATTTTTTGTCGTTGCCATGCTGTTCGGACTATATTCTATGCTCCGTATCCCTTCCCGCACGCCCATTTTGTCGATATCGACACAGCTACTGCAACAACCGATGCTCAGACGCGAAAAAAAAACCAACACAACTGTAAAAGATATTACTGGCTGGATGACACAAGACGCGCTTCTGCGCGCGCTCTTTGGCATGGCCGTTGCCGTGGTGATGGCGTATCTTGCCCAGCGTTTCTTTGACGCCGCTTTCGATCCGGTGCTCGTCAAGGCCATGACCACCATCCTGCCAATGGTGATATCTTATGGGGGTGGTATGCTTGCCGGTAGCTTGCTGTATTTGGCGGCCATGGTCCTTTTTGCACGGTTTGCACCCGCCCTTCCCGAAAATCAACCGGCGCCCAAACGTCAGTCAGCATCACCGCCAGCGATAGCTGGTCCACAACGGCCAGATGCCACGATTACTCGCGCTGACACAGATGAGCAGAAAGACCAGGATGCCGCGGCGTTGAGGTCTCAAACTGCCTGTTCGCGCTCACAGTGGGGATGGCTAGCTCTAGCTTTAGTACCCACACTTCTGAGCATGCTGCGTTTTGCACGCCAGGGTGAAGACCCGCTTGTGCGATGGTTATGGTTGGCGGGCATTGTGATATTTCTGGGCGGACAAGTAATATGGCCGGCTGTACGCGGGGCTGCAGGAACGAATGCCGAATGGTCGCCTAGATTTGAGTGGCATCACATCGTGATCCTAGGCCTGATACTAGGGGCCGGTTTCTGGCTACGGTTCAATCGATTGGATACCATCCCGGGCGATTTGCATGGTGATATGGCATCTATGGGGGTGCAGGCTCGGGCCTGGTTGATGGGTTTGACGCCAGACATCTTCCGAGAAGGGTGGGCCAACATTCCTATGCTTGGGTTCTTACCGGTGGCGTTTTCATTGAAACTGTTCGGGAATGATCTTTTTGCGCTCAACTTCAGTGCCTTTCTTGCCGGCATGCTTACCTTGGTGGGGTTGTACCTACTGATTTGGCGGATGTTCGATTCGCATCGTCTGGCCGCCTTAGCTGCTGCCGCCCTCACTATCAACACCGCCCATATTCATTTCTCGCGCCTGGCAGCCTATATGGATCCCTGGCCTTTCATCCTCTTCGGTATGTTTTTCGTAGTTGACGGTATGCGCTCGCGCCGTCCCCAGTCTTTTGCTCTGTCGGGTATACTTCTCGCTCTCAGTTTTCAGATGTATTACTCGGGCCGGGCAATCGTCTTTATTCTGGCAGCCGGCATTATCTATCTCTGGATCGTCAGGCGCCGGTGGTTAAGTGATAACATTATGGGTATCGCCTTGCTGGTAATGGGCATATTGATTGTTACAGGGCCCAGTTTGCTCTATTTTGCCAATCATTGGGATGCGTTCGCAGAACGGAGTCGATCGGTCTTCCTCTTCTACGAACCGGTGATGACCCACCTCTCCTACAAGTACAACACGGCAACAACGACAGGCGTGATTCTCCAGCAACTGAAGCAATCACTGCTGATGTTCAACCAAAGTATCGATTCGAGCACGCAATTTGGCTACCCCCATCCTCTGTTCAGTTCGTTGCTATCGCCATTACTTGTGTTGGGCTTTGGTTACAGTCTCAGACGTTGGCGAACACCGGGCATCGGTTTGAATCTCGTCTGGGTACTCTTGCTCATGCTCTTTGGCAGCATCCTCACCAACAACGCCCCCTTCTGGCCCCGCTTGGTCGGCGTGCTTCCCGCAGCCGCCCTGCTCATCGCTTTGACCTTTGATCGATTTTGGGCTGTATTGAGCGCTATACCATCCCCCTCCCGCCATCGTCAGATGGTAGCAGGGGCGCTAGGTATCGGCGTTCTCGTGCTTTTGGCGTTGGTCGGCCGAGCCAACTGGGACCAATACTATGAAACGGTCTTTGACAATGCGCGGCCTCAGGCGCGCATCGGCCGTTTTCTTGCTACCCTGCCGGCAGATATCATGGCCTGTAACTTTTCTGATCCTCACTTTCTGAATGTTCGTGAAACCAGTTTTCTGGCTCATCCTCGCCGGCTTTTGGACTTGCCAGCCGATGCACCAGATGGCCTCATAGAGCGCTGCTCGGGACCGCCGCTTGTTTGGATACTCTCCTCCACTCACACTGGCAGGTTGCCCCTCCTACAACAGCACTGGCCGGGTGGAGAGGTTCAGGAGCATTACGATCGTAATGGAGCTCTCACATTTACCAGTTATGCGGTACGTGACGACGTCCGGAAGACCGGCAAAGATAACCCAAACTTCATCTCTCCTCTGCCAACACCGACCAACTCACTCCCCTCTTCTGCCTACCAATCCGATGGTAGTCTTTTTCAACCTCAACAGACCTTCCTGGGTAACACCGGAAGCATCCCTTGGCAGATCTCCGCCGGCGAGGTCGACATTACCGGAAATACGTTGACCTTGCACATCGGCCCCTTGAAAGACCACGACGCCGTATATGATTACGTAAAACTCGTCCACATAAAAAGTGGTGAGGTCTTCCAATTTGAAGCTGAGAATACCAAACTTACTGGCGGCGACACTTTCTCAACCCGCGAAGGCGTGGACGACCACTGGTGGTTGCAACACTACGAAGGATTTAGTGGTGGCGCCGGGCTGGTCATCCAGAAGCAAGAGTTAGCGCCTGTACTCACCACCGTTGCCCACCTTCCCGATGGTAACTATCGGCTCTATATCGGCTCCTTTAGCGGAGACCCGAACAACGGCGTGTTTGGCCTTGGCGTTAGTTGGGAGTGAATGTGGTTTTTGCTGTGGTTCAGTTCGGAACAGCGCGCTTCGCCTCAAGTCTCCACATACAAGCGCAGGCTCACTTTTGCCGCATCGGGTCGGCGTTATGGTATAATGGGTGGCTGTGTGCATTGAGCCCAGCATGCTAGAAGGCACACAGCTAACAGGAGACCCACTGCGTGAACAACCCTTTTGACTGGCTACTAGGCCTGTTTTCACTCGATGTAGGTATCGATCTCGGTACTGCCAACACACTCGTCAATGTTCGAGGCCGAGGTGTTGTAATCAACGAACCCTCTGTCGTCGCCATTGAAGCGAAAACCCAAAAGGTGCTGGCCATCGGTGCGGAGGCAAAAGCCATGGTCGGCCGTACCCCGGCCAACATCATCGCCATCCGCCCGCTTCGCGATGGCGTCATCTCAGATTTTGATGTCACAGAGAAGATGTTGGAGTATTTCATCGACAAAGTTCACGATAAGATCTTTATGCTGGTCCCTCGCCCGCGTGTTGTGGTGGGTCTTCCGTCCGGCGTCACCGAAGTGGAAAAGCGCGCGGTCTATGATGCCACTCTCAACGCCGGTGCACGGGAAGCCTATCTGGTCGAAGAACCGATGGCAGCGGCCATTGGCGCCGGGCTGGACGTAACCGGAGCTGATGGTAGCATGATTATCGATATTGGTGGGGGCACCACAGAAGTGGCCGTCATCGCCCTAGGCGGCATTGTCGTCGCACGCTCTGTGCGCGTCGCCGGTGATGAAATGGATGAAGATATCATCAATTATGCCCGCCAGAAATACAACCTGCTCATCGGCGAACGCACGGCCGAGCAAGCGAAAATTGCTGCCGGTTCTGCCTATCCCCTAGAAGAGGAAATCCTTTTCCCGTTGCGTGGCCGCAATCTCGTCACAGGTTTGCCAGAGCAGGTTGAAGTTAGTTCAGTCGAGATCCGAGAAGCCTTGGGCAACTCGATCAATGTCATTATCGACACTGTCAGAAGCGCAGTAGATGACACACCGCCTGAACTCATCGCCGATCTGATGCAAGATGGCATAGCTCTGGCCGGAGGCGGCGCCCTCTTACGCGGGCTGGCTCAGCGCCTGACAGAAGAATCTCACATGAACGTCTACGTCGCAAATCGGCCCATGACTTGTGTTGCCAAAGGCGCTGAACTGATTCTGGAAAATCTTGATTTGCTGCGCAAAGTACTCGCCGGCATGGATCGCGGTAGCACCCTTCACTGACAACTCTACCTATACCCACCGCCCTTCCACGCCTAGCAAATGACTTGATCCTATCCGAATGCGACTCCTTCGTGCACGCCCCCTCATCTTTGTTGTAGTGATCATGGGGGCGTTTGTGATCATGTATCTTGATACCACTGGGTATCTCGCCCCCGTCGAAGGTGTGATTCAGAGCGGACTCCGACCTCTTACAGCCACGTTGACCGAATTCCGCTCAGCCTCGGGCGAACTGCTGCAAACATTTGGCGATCTGCGCGACCTGCGCCAGAGAAATGCCGACCTGGAATCTTTAGTCGAACGTCTCACCGTCGAAAACCTGCAACTCACGGAGGTCTCGACCGAAAATGAACAACTGCGTGCCTTCTTTGCTTTCGCCGTCGCCAACCCGACTTATGATTTTCGCGGGGGCCAGATCGTCGCTCGTGTCATCAGTGAAGGTGCGAGCCCTTTTGCAGATGTTCTACAAATCGACCTTGGCGAAATTCATGATATCGACGTCGGTATGCCGGTTTTAACCGACCGGGGGTTGATTGGCCGGGTCGTCGATGTCCAGCCCCGCACCAGCACCATACTTCTGCTCAGCGACCCCAACAGCGCCATCAATGTTATGACACAGACATCTCGTGCGCCGGGGTCCTTAGTAGGCAGGGCCGGGCAAATGCCGTTGATGGACCTGATCCCACCCGACGTCGAGATATCTGTAGGTGAAATCATAATGACATCCGGATTGGGTGGCAACTTCCCTAAAGGTCAGGTCGTTGGACAGATCATCGAGACCATGCAAAAAGATAACCAGATGTTCCAGCAGGCAGTCGTTCGCCCCACGGTCGATTTCGACCGCCTCGAACTTGTGCTCGTGATCTCTAGCTTCCCGCCGGTTGAAGCAATAGAAGCGGATGCGACACCCGAGGTCGAGATCAAACCGGAAGAATAAACCATGTTGTCTACACTTCTCCTCTTCTTGCCCATTGCGCTACTCGTCGTTGCTGTTCAGGCAACCCTAATCGAGCGCATGGACGTTGCCGGTATTCACCCGGATCTCGTCCTGGTCAGCATTCTCCTACTGACAATGATCAGTGGACGACGTACAGCTACCTTTGCAGCCATCATTGTAGCACCCTTCTATGATGCTTTGTCAGGTATGCCATTGGGGACGTCGATCTTGCCGTTGCTATCGGTCGTGTTCCTCGCGGGCATTGGTGAGCGCTCACTTTTTGGCGCACGTCTGGGCTGGCCGGTGATTGTGGCGGTTGTGGCAACAGTTCTGGCGGGACTGATCACAATGGCAGAACTCAATCTCATGGCATGGCTGATGCCATGGTCAGATATGATCCTGCGCGTGTTATTTCCTACAGCCGTGATCAATGCTCTTCTGGTTTTAATCCTGTACGTTCCGGCCGAATACTTGCGTGATCGGCGCACACTGGCGCTGGGCTAGAGTCTTCGTTTTCGACTGAACATTTTAGACGCTGAAGCGGTATAATGAATCCATGACTACCCGAAAAACTGAAGCCACCACTCGCATCTTATTGATGCGGGCTGGCACGATTATCATCTTCTTAGGATTGGCCGCCCAACTGGCCAACCTACAATTTGTACGGGGTTCAGACTATCGCGAACGAGCCACTTTCAATCGCATTCGCGTTGTACGCGAGGAAGGTACGCGTGGCGTGATCTACGATCAGGATGGGCGCATGCTTGCGCGCAACACCGCTCAGTTTAGTGTAGCGCTGATCCCGGCTAAGCTCCCTGATGATCCTGATTATACGATCTCTCAGCAAAAACGCCTGGCTTTATATGAAGAACTTCTCAAGGTAATCGAGACAGCCATGATCGAGGCAAAAGAGGAAGAAGCGAGGGCCGCCGCCATAGCAGCAGAAAACGCCGATCCCGTCTCAAAAAGAAGCACGTATCTGATTGTCAGCGAGCTGGAACCGCAGGAACCACACATACTCACACTTGAAGAAATCGACGCCTTAGTGGCGGCCAGAGAGCTGGGAAGTGCCTACCAACCGGTGATGGTCGCTGAAAACCTGCCACGTGACGTTGCCGTGCGTGTCGAAGAAGAACGCTTTCGCTTGCCGGGCGTGGAACTACACCTGTTACCTATGCGCGAGTACTTGTCGGGGCCCGAAGTGTCCCAGGTTATCGGCTACATGGGCCCCATCCCCGCCGAATCCAGTGACACATATCTAGACAATGGCTACAATTCTGGCGCCTGGGTAGGTTGGACCGGGCTGGAATATACCTTCGAGGATACATTACGTGGTAGAAACGGCAGGCGCATGATCGAGGTAGATGTCAACGGCCGAGAGCGCGCAGTGTTGGGGGAAGAAGAATTGCCCGAGCCAGGTCACAATCTTATCTTAAGCCTGGATCTTGAACTCCAGCAGGCAATGACAGAGGCTCTTCAGGCTTATATCAGTCCCAAACGCTCGCACAGCGCTGTAGCGGTTGCCATCGATCCCAGAAATGGTTTTGTGCGTGGCCTGGTGAGTCTGCCCACTTACGATAACAATGCTTTTGCCGACGGCATCACCGAAGCCGAGTACACGACCATCGCCAACACGCCCGGACAGCCACTGCTCAATCACGCCATTGGTGGCATCTATCCCCCCGGATCGACCTTCAAGCTCGTCCCTGCCGGTGCAGGTTTACATGAGGGTGTTATCGCTCCCGATACCCTTCTTAATGCCCCCGGTATCATCTATGTCCCCAACCGGAATTTCCCCGACAACCTTGCCCTGGCACAACCCTTTGTCTGCTGGATCAATAAACAAGGTGGTGAACACGGGGATATCAATATCAAATGGGCTATTGCAGAATCGTGTGATATCTTTTTCTATAAATTGGGCGGCGGTTGGTATGCCACCGAATTCGAAGGCCTGGGCGCACCCATTTTGGGCGAATATGCCGAAGAGTTTGGCTTCGGTGAGTATAGCGGTATTGATCTGCCTGGAGAGCACCCCGGTCTGATACCTAACTCCAAGTGGAAACGGATCACAAAGGGTGAGCGCTGGGTCACTGGCGATACCTACAATATGAGCATCGGTCAGGGTGATGTGTTGGCTACGCCTCTGCAAGTGGCACAAATGACCGCTGTTGTAGCCAACGATGGCCTGCTTTTTCGGCCGCAACTGGTCGCCGCCATCACCGATAGTGATAGCAGGCTGATCCAACGTATGGAGCCGGAACTCACACGTGAGATTACGGTTGATCCACGATGGCTGGACATCGTGCGCGAAGGCATGTGGATGGCTGTGAACTGGGAATTTGGCACCGCCGAAATCGCCGCCCTGGAGGATGTCTCCGTTGCCGGAAAAACCGGTACAGCCGAGTTCTTCGATCCTGAAATTCCACGAGACCGCCAGGGCAATCTTCCCACGCACGCCTGGTTTACTGCATTTGCCCCTTACGAAGATCCGGAGATCGTTATTACCGTCTTCGTCTTCAACGGCGGCGAAGGTTCTGAGATCTCCGCCCCTATCACACGAGATATCATGCGTAGCTATTTTGATATCAAGGCTCGTGATGAGGAGGCGGGAAGCCGGTCCGTACTTGAGCAGTTAGAGGCCGATGCTCCATGATAAGACGCAACTGGCGTTCGTTCGACTGGTTGTTACTTGCCGCCATCATGGCTCTGAGTGTCTATGGTGTGCTCATGATCACCAGCGCCGTAAAAGGTGATCCCGAGTTGGTGACCTATCCTCAAAGGCAAATCGGCTATATCATTGCCGGCCTGCTGATCATGTTTCTGGTCGCGGCATTCGACTACAATTTCTTGGGAACGATGACGATACCCATCTATATCATCGTCCTCATGCTGCTGGCGCTGGTTGGGGTTTTGGGTAGCACGTTGTTTGGCGCCCAAAGCTGGATCAACTTCTTCGGACTCTTCCCGATTCAGCCCTCCGAGTTGGCAAAAATCGTTATGGCACTGGCTCTGGCCAAGTATCTGGCCAATAACCTGACGACACTCGGCAGCATAAGAACATTGTTGACAGCTGCCGCCATCATGGCGCCCCTGTTGCTTACGGTGTTTCTGGAGCCAGATTTGGGCACAGCGATTGTTCTGGCTGTCGAAGGCGCCATCATCTTGGTCGCGGCAGGTTTACATGCTCGCCAAGTGCTGATTGCAGCCGTAGGCGCCACTGCACTTGCCCCCCTGTTCTGGACAGTATTAGAAGAGCACCAGCGTAACCGCATCCTTGTTTTTCTCGATCCCACCGGCGATCCTGACAACTACTTTAATGTTGAACAAGCACTTGTAAGTGTTGGCTCAGGTGGTCTACTTGGCAAAGGTTACGGCCAGGGCACGCAAAACCAGCTGCATTTCCTGCGTGTGCGCCACACCGATTTCATCTTCTCTGTAGTGGCCGAGGAGATAGGCTTTGTCGGCGCCATCATCTTGATACTCCTTCTCTTTTTTGTAATCATGCGCTTGTGGCGGATTGCCGATGAGGCAAGAGATCCTTTCGGACGCCTGGTTGTGATCGGAATCGCAGGCATTGTCATGTTTCAAACTGTCGTCAATGTTGGCATGAACATGGCCCTGATCCCGGTCACAGGCTTGCCACTGCCCTTTGTCAGCTATGGGGGTAACGCTATCATATCCCTCATGCTGCTAATAGGCCTTGCCCAAAGCGTTGCCATGCGCAAGAAAAAGATCGAATTCTGACAGATAATAGGCCGCCGATCCTCGATTATCCGACACATGTGCGTGAAAGACATAGAGACTCATTCGCAATTTGCGTGGCTCCTAATAGAAAGGTGTGGTTCGTTAGCACAAACATCACATAACATGCAACACGCAACATGTGTTTTCTAAGACTACACGAAATCCTGTTGAACAGACACAGATAAATGGTGTATGAGTGAAAATCTGAGTGGCGATACACTTGGCTTTGCTGCTATAATAACCCCATAGAGGCAATCAGATTGACACGATCAGGATAAACAATGACTACCTTGACAACTAAAGTCAGAAGTTAGCATCGATATAAATGAGGTCATAGGAGGAGTATCTCAACTAGATACTCTCGAAATTGAGCGTCTCTTGTCTGAGATTAGTATGATTCTGGCACAGCGCAAGGCACCACATCTTCCAGAAAGAGAGTCGGTGTTGCTTTGTAAAATAGGAAAAGGTTTAGCCGACGGTGTTCAGGTTCGATACGATGAACTTCAAAAAAAGCTGTTGGCAGAGCAGATAACTCCTGACGAACATCAGGAACTGCTGAGCCTGATAGAAGTAGTTGAGCATACTGATGCAGAACGACTGAAATATCTAATTGAGTTATCCCAACTTCGCAAAATTAGTCTTGATGATTTGATGTCTCAACTAAGCATTCGCCATCCGCCAAAATATGCCTAGACGATACATCTCTGCTGAAGAGCAGGAACAAATCAAAGCAAGAGCTGATCATCGTTGCGAATATCGCCAATACTGGGCCGAGTATTCAGCGCAATCTTTTGTTTATGAACACATCATCCCGAATGCGAAGGGTGGAGAGACGCTTCTGAATAACTTGTGCTATGCATGTGGTGGATGTAACGGACATAAATATACAAAGACGTCAGGTGTAGATCCCGTTAGCAAAATCGTGATTTCGCTGTATAACCCACGAAGGCAGGATTGGCATGAGCATTTTGCCTGGAGTGATGATTACCTTCATATTGTCGGAGCTACACCTGTTGGTCGCGCAACAGTGCTGGCACTGAAGATGAATAGGGAAAGTCTGATTAACATTCGGGCTCTGTTACTTCTGGGCGGCAAGCATCCACCATCGATGAAGTAACAAAATGTCTATACTGCCTGTTTCTAACCTTGCGTCGACGGTGCAAGGGCTGATCAAGGCCCGACTTGAGGTTTTCGGTTCGATTGACGCGAATTCGTCTACATTGATAGTCTGCACCGTATCCACCCTTGCGTGTGACGTTGGTCGTTAAACCAAAGCTTTTCTCAATCACAAATCGGATTATCTACATGACCTCTGACATCAGACCCGCCCGAGTACGTTTTGCCCCCAGCCCCACCGGCTATTTCCATATCGGCGGCGCCCGTACGGCGCTTTTCAACTGGCTCTATGCCCGCCACAGCGGTGGCAGTTTTATCCTGCGCATCGAGGATACCGACCGCAAACGCTACCAAGAAGACTCATTGCAAAATCTCATGGAGGGGCTACGCTGGCTTGGCCTCGATTGGGATGAAGGACCCGAGATAGGTGGCGATCTTGGCCCCTACTTTCAATCCGAGCGCTTGGCATTGTACCAGCACTGGGCCGGGTGGTTGATCGAGCAGGGTGCCGCTTACCGCTGTTACTGTACCGCTGAAGAACTGGATGCGATGCGCGCTGAACAACGCGCTCGCAAGGAAAGTTCTCGCTATGACCGGCGCTGCCGCTATCTTAGTGCAAAGGAGCGGAGGGACCGTGAGGCCGAAGGACGCTCTTGGGTCGTTCGTCTGGCAATTCCAGAAACGGGATCGGTCACAGTTCATGATGTCATTCGTGGCGACATCACTTTTGAAAATAGTAATCTTCAAGATGCCGTTCTGGTCAAAAGTGATGGTTGGCCAACCTATCATCTGGCAAATATCGTCGACGACCACTTTATGGAAATCACCCACATCATGCGCGGTGACGAATGGCTATCCTCGCTGCCCATTCATCGGCATCTCTACGACGCCTTTGGCTGGCAGCCGCCGCTGTGGGCACACCTTCCGGTGATTCTCAGCCCAAGCGGCAAGGGCAAGGTAAGTAAGCGCGCCATCCAAAATCCTGACGGCACTGTGACGCCAGTGTTCGTGCATGATTACCAAACCATGGGCTATCTCCCGGAGGCGGTCGTCAATTTTCTTAGCGGGATCGGCTGGGCTTTGGATGGTGAGACCGAGATATATGATCGAGCCACTTCCATCGATGCCTTTTCCATAGAATCGATCCAAGCCTCACCGGGCGCATTCCCGGCCGATAAGCTGGAGTGGATGAACGGCGTCTACATCCGCCAATTATCACCTACCGCTCTGATCGAGGCAATGGCTCCTTATCTTAGCGATCAGTTGGGCATACCGGCAGACGTTCTGCGCAAGGATGAGCGTCTACAGCTTTTGGCGCCTGATTTGCAGGAACGGATGAAAAAACTCACCGATGCAGCGGGACTGGTTGCCTATCTTTATGCAGACAAGATCACTATCGAGGAGCCAAAAGATCTGATCCCGCGCAAAACCACAGGTGAACAGGTCGTTGCCAGTCTCACCCATTCTGCCCAGGTGTTACAAGGGTTGCAGCAATGGGATAAGGCAGCAATCGAAGCGACATTGCGCGCACAGGCCACAGAGATGGGACTGAAAGCAGGTCAGGTCTTCAACCCCATCCGCGTCGCTGCTACGGGCCAACGCGTGGCCCCACCCCTGTTCGCCACCCTGGCAGCATTAGGGCAGAAGATGACGGTCGAGCGCATCAAGGCGGCCATTCCTTTAGTGCCGCTAGAATAATCAAAAATAGCACTTCTCTGATGCATAGGTGTAGCCATCGCGACCTACACCTCGGAAAAGTGCCTTCTTCATGGCTACTTTGGTCTCTGAATTTCTGAAGTACACAACCCTTTTAGCACGATCCCGAAACCACTGCAAGGGGAAACCGCCACTATAGGACACAAATGGAATGTTTGTTCTATTTTGATTTGGGGGTTATCATGTAAAATATCTAAAAGGAACTCCATCATGACACAACAATTGACTCTCTCTGAAATCCAACCACAGATACAAGTCTTTGAACCGGCAATAACCGCTCCATTAACGGTTGCGGAGTATTTTGCTGGAATCGGTTTGGTGCGACTTGGACTTGAGCAAGCAGGATGGGAGATCGTTTTTGCCAATGACTTTGATCCTCGGAAGCAAGAGATGTATGAATCGTACTTTAGTGATGGTGAAGGACACTACGATCCTCGAAACATTGACCATCTGAAAATGAGTGAGGTCCCGGTGACCACCCTGGCGACTTCATCATTTCCGTGTATTGATTTGTCATTAGCGGGAAATCGAAATGGCCTCGAGGGGGAGCACTCTAGTGCATTTTGGGGATTCACTAAAATACTTGAAAAGCAGGGAAATGATAAGCCACCGTTGGTTATGTTAGAGAATGTTCCTGGCTGGCTTACTTCCAACAAAGGTAACGATTTTCGCATCACCATTGAGGCTCTCAACGATCTTGGATATGCTTGCGATGTGTACTCCCTAGATGCTCTTCGCTTTACGCCACAGAGCAGACTCAGGATTTTTGTCGTAGGGGTACAATCTCAAAAGCCTAACAACGACATCAATAAACTGTTTGGCCGACCGGATTCACTCGCATTTACCAAGCTGAAAAAGACAATCCAGGAAAACGAAGATATGGTGTGGCATATCCTCGATGTGCCCGCCCCGCCACCTCTACGTGATGGTGGTTTAGCAGACGAAGTCATCGAAAAAATGACAGAGGATGATCCACGATGGTGGAGCAAGGACCAAGTTAGCAGACACTTAGATATGATGGCCTATGAGCATCGGAAGCGAGTAGAGGCTATGCGTCATAAATTTGAGTGGAGTTATCGTACTGTCTACCGTCGCAGAAGAAATGGACATCAGCGGGCTGAGGTCCGTAAAGGGGATATAGCGGGATGTTTGCGCACGGCCAGAGGGGGGAGTAGCAGACAGATCGTCATTGTGGCCGGTTATGGGGAAGTTGGGATGCGCCATATGACCCCACGAGAGTATGCCCGTCTACAAGGGGTTCCAGATGACTACCCCTTACCCCTGAATACGATTCAGGCTCTAACTGGTTTTGGTGATGCTGTATGTGTGGACGTTATCGAGTGGATTGCAAAAAATATTCTAAACCAGATCGTCGCTAAGCATTTTGGGGACTGGGACCTGGGTTGACTAGCTTCCCATTTTCGATTTTCAAAATTACGTGGCCCTGGCGTGTTACTTCCCCATAGGTTACTTGTCGCCGAAATCTTTGTTTCACGCCATCTTCATAATTCTTAGCTATTAGCGGACGCCATCTCTCAAATTTGTAGGCAAGTAGACGACCAGCAACAAGCCGTACTACAACATGTGAGTAATTGAGCGTGTACGATATAAATACATGATCGACTTTTATGTCGCCATCAAGCTTCTTTTCCCAGTGATTTTTGTGGTACTGATACTCAAATCCCTTCTGATTTTGTGCGGATTTAACTTCGTGATTTTCTAGATCGTGATCGTATTTTTCTGAATTTGCTTTATCCTTCATCAGGATTGCCGCAAAAACTTCCCAATCAATTGAAGGGATGGATGGATGGATGGCGGATTAAATCGGTATCTTCGGTATATTTCTGACTTACTTCTTGCTGGTTTCAACAAATAATCTTTGTAGAATTTGTAGGCCTGTTCGATGTCTAGTTTCAACTCACTCATATCCTACCTCTGTTAAGTTGGCTGTAGAGTCTTACGAAGATATACAACTAAATGATCCCAACTATCTTTCTTAAACTGATGTTCCCAGATACGAATTACTCGCCATCCTTCTTTAGCTAACTCCTCGTTGTACTTCTTGTCCCTCTCGATATTTCTGTTAATCTTTCGTTCCCAATATTCGCGATTAGACTGGGGAATGGGACCATTACATTATGGACATGC
>PIVW01001210.1 GCA_003353825.1 Chloroflexota bacterium | reverse complement strand
TGAAAAGAAAAGTGAGATTCATCAAGTCAATGCGATTGTTGCACCGCGAGGCAATAAAAAATCCCGAGTACTTACAAAATTGTTACGCACCGATCGACCAGATACGCAATCGCGGCGGTTTGTTCCTGATATCACCCTCTTATGTGCCATTTGGGAGACTATTAATGAAAAAGACGAGAGCGTTAGTGAACAAAAAAGCGTTTACATCCAAGGGAGGAGATGTTGTGAAGGACGCATACAGCGAAATTATCAAAGACGATGGGATATGGAAAGCATTTACAGAAGCAGATAACGCCGTCAACTTACCACTGGATGCCCAGAAGAAGATATTTGAAAAGATCGTCACGAAAGCTTTTCATGCTCGTGCTGGCGAGGCAACTAAAAGATACAAGGAGGACAAGCTCGACGCCGCAGACATGGCACTGCGGCCGAAGTTGAAGGCAACAAGTGGATCGAGTGGAGTGACGAAGAAGTTAGATTTTGGAGTAGACATCAGCAAAAATAATGAATAATACATAACAAATAAGAACACATCACTGCCAGAGCTCCATCCCCTTTACCTCTGGTGGTGATCACACGAATACTAATGGAACCCGCCCAGCAGCTGGATAGCTACTGAGCGGTGACGTATGGGGGGCTTTGATAGCGGCGTACCCACGTCCAAACCTTCGCATCGAATGCATCATCACCAGCGCCAAAGGCAGTAGCGTGGGCGGTGTGCAAACAAAGCATGATGCCAACACAACATACCATAGACTGGTCCAGCTGCTGGCCCGTTATCATCGGTGGCCGGCCGGTCGGCTGCGTCGGTGGCCGACCGGTCGGCTGCAGCGTCCGCTCTGGCCCGTCATCGACGGTGGCCGGCCGGTCGGCTGCGTCGGAGGCCGGCAGGTCGGTGGCCCGAGGGAACATGTATCCTCAGGTTGCCCGTCCCG
>PIVW01001209.1 GCA_003353825.1 Chloroflexota bacterium | reverse complement strand
CAATCATCACACCGTCGCCATTCAAGTCTACACATCTATTCATCTCAACATCGAAGTAATCACGTAGAATCATCTTATCTTCTTCAACATCATCATCCGCACATAATTATCCCCATGCAGCCATATTCGGTAGTATGTAATATGTCATCTATGGGTGCATTTGGGTCGTTAGGAGGAGGCCTTATGCCGCCAGGAGGAGAATATGTCGTCAACTTCGTCCAGGGTTTGGGGAGGCCCATTTATCAGCACAGCGGCTGTGTGGACGCCCAGTCCAACGTCAGTGGTGTGACGGCAGCCACTTTACTCTTTCTCTTCACTTGTCCTCTTCTTCACCTCTCTCGTGCAACCATTCTTGATATCTCGTATACATCGTTGTCCATGCATTGAAGATCGTTACATCACAGTCAACCATCGCACTCCCTGCCGATCTCACTACCCCTCTTTCCGACATCCTTGCCCTGATCTCCCGTGAATCGTTCACTTCCGCCCACGACCGCCCCGCGCTCCTCCAGCGTCTTACCAGCCTGTATTGGCCTAACACGACACGCGACATCACCCGCCAAGCCCTTTCCTTCCTCGGCCGATGCATCAACCGCTATAGCTCAGCCTGGCAGCCTTCCCATCCTACAGACGCATCCGCTAACGCCCTATCTGGCGAGTCAAGATCCAGCCATAACGCACCATCTGCCACAGCTACCCCTCAGCACTTCAAATAAACCAGCCCTCACATACTCTTGCCAACCCGTCAAATAAACCAGCCCTCACATACTCTTGCCAACCCGTAGCAGAGTCTCGATCTATCACACGTCAATCTTAGTCTTCATTCTTATTATCATATGCAGCTTTCCCAAGCAACCGCTATAGCTCAGCCTGGCAGCCTGCCCACCCTGAAGACACATCCCCTAACCCTATCTGGCGAGTCAAGATCCAGCCCTA
>PIVW01001208.1 GCA_003353825.1 Chloroflexota bacterium | reverse complement strand
TAGGATTGCTAGGTTCGTTGACGACCATGTCTTTCATTGTCGGGTCATAGATGGACACATCGTAACCGAACATGCCCTCTAACAGGCTACCGCGCACACCGATTGCGTAGTTCACCGCCCTTTCCGGTTTAAGATTTGGATTGGGATTAGCCGCCCAGTTTCCTCCGCGGGGGGTGTAGATGCTGGTCCATAGCGCGGTAGTGCTCGGGACAACAAAACCCTCGCCGTAGCCAAGCCAAAGGCTGTGGTCCTCATTCAGGTTAAACGTGACGCCGGCATTCTTGCTGAGATTACTAAAACTACGCTTATCAGAGAACTGGTCGTTAGAGGTGGTTATATTTTTATATCCATCTACGGATAAATCAAACATGTCGTAACGAGCACCCAGGCTCACCTTCATCCATTCGGTAGGCCAGAATACGAGTTGGCCGAACGGCGATGTCTGCATTGAAAGAACGTCAAGATCCTCAGTATAAACATCTGAAGAGATATCCCGCTCCTCCAGCTTTTTCTCGTTGCGGTCATAGTGCAAAAAGTCCAAACTGGTAACGATTTGCGCATCAAAAAAATCGAAGTCCTGCCGGAATTGTGGCACAACATTATGGGTTAGGGAGCGGCCTTTCTCGAAGGGGCGGCCTGCGCTGTATGATGGCGGGCCATCCTCTTTGGACTTTCTCAGCCCATAGGCAACTTTCAAAGCGGATTTATCGCTGAAATTGTGCTCCCAATTAGCGGAGAAGGATGCAAGTTTCTGATCCACAAAAGCGTCATATTCCTCCGCCTGACTCCAGTCTGCGTCGTACTGCGTCTGGGTAATTGAGCCGGGATTTTCTTCATACAGGTCCAGATACTCGCCCCGTATGTTGATGCTTGATTCCTCGCCATACTGGTAGACAAGTTTTCCGCTGACGCGCTCTCGCTCAAAGCCGCTTCGGT
>PIVW01000526.1 GCA_003353825.1 Chloroflexota bacterium | reverse complement strand
TAGCTATTGTAGATTGTATCGCTCAAACCGATGGGATATATAAGCAAGAGCTTGCCAGCTTATTGACCCTCAAGTTCCAGACTTTTGAAAATGTTCCTTTATGACCGTTGTCAGTATAGAAACCTACGAAAAAGGGTTGTATGAACTGCGCTTTTCGCCCATGTGCAAACCTGCGGCCGAAGTAGCCAACCTGACCCAACTGGAAAGCCACACGACTCGCTCCAAGATTATGATGCTCTGGCGTATTGCCGTGGACTATATTGGATGGAAGCCGCGTGAGGTTGAGATTATCTATGAGTCAACCCTGGATAGTATCAGCGAGGCATTCGATGTGTTTCACTACCCTATCAGCCAATATATGCTTGCTGCTCGCGCGGGTATTTGGAAAGCCGGCCTCGCCCCGCAGACTGTTACTGAGGCCGTGCGTAAAAGCGAATCCGCTGAAACCGAAAAGCCACACGCATCGGGAACGGTGTTGCTTGCGGGTGAGATCGCCCAGCTTGGCGATGAGACCTGGCTAATCTCGATGCTGGCGGCTTTGGAACGACATAATATCGATATTTCCACCTGGGTTGCGCACAGCAGCGCCCTCGCTTACTCGCTCGGCGCCTGAGACATAGCCCGCTCTCAGGCGAAGCAGATAATCGAAGACATCGAAGAAAGCGGGGCCGGAAACAGCCTGGGCATTGACGAAAGTATACCCAGCATTGGGAGAAAATCTGCCTGAAGGTATTGAGGTCAGGTTGATGTCGTCCGTTCTTTTAGAAGACGAAGCTGCTTTTGGTGTCGGTGCGGTCTACGAAGCCCCCCGCCATTTGCTCGAATCTTTGGGGGTTACGCGGGTCTTCGGTACTTGGACGCGCTCGCTCTCCCGTACTAGTGGCGCGGATGACGGCCTATGGATGACTTATCCCCATTTTGCCGCAGGGTTAGCCCAGCAACGTCTCGACTACGCTGAGGAGCTTGGTGCTGAGATGGTGATTACCGACTCACCTCTGGCCGCCTCTTTCTTATCCCAACATGTCGGTGATCGCAACATCAAAGTCAGACTATTATCCGAATTATTCGAGTAAGAGAGTTCCAGACTTTAAATACCCCAAAAACCTGAGTCCTATGTGAAGGGTGAAACGTAAAACGTGAGGATTCAGGCGTAAAATCACTACGTATCACGCATCACGTTTCACGAGTTTTGGATATATATTTTCCTGAACAGCCTAACCACTTCGACAAACTTACGAATGAACACGTATCTATTGAGGGTGTACAAATACAGTTCACCCATAAATGAAGGAGAATCCCGGTGACAATCCACGAACATTTCTCGCATCAGATTATAACCGAGCTTGAAGCTATTGCTGGACCAAACTTCGTGATCTCCGATGAAGCAGATCGCATTGGATATAGCGTAGATTATTTTTGGGTACCTCGCCTGCTGATTGACCGTGGCGAAGAGCTGCCTCTTCCCGATGTGGTGGTGCAACCGGGAACGACTGAGGAAGTATCAAAAATCGTCAAGCTAGCCAACATCTATCGCATTCCGATTATTCCGTATGGAGGCGGGTCAGGATCCCAGGGAGGGATCATGCCGGTGTACGGCGGCATCACCATGGATATGAAACGTCTCAACCAGATCATTGACATCGACCCGATGTCCCAAACGGTTGCGGCCCAGGCGGGCATCAACGGTTATGAATTAGAGCAAGCCCTAAATCAAAGCGGCTTCACCTTACCCCATTATCCGGTCTCAGTACATTCAGCTACCTTGGGTGGATATCTGGCTGCTCGCGGCTCTGGTGTACTTTCAACCAAGTATGGCAAGGCTGAAGATATGGTTCTCTCGATGCAAGTGGTATTACCCAACGGCGATATAATCCGCACGCTGCCCATGCCGAACCACGCGGCCGGCCCCGGGATTTTACAATTGTTTGTGGGTGCAGAAGGTTCATTTGGCATCATCACTGAGGCCACCATGCAGATCGAGAGGATTCCAGAGGAGCGCCGTTTTCAAGCCTTCCTCTTCCCGGACCTGCACAGTGGATTGGAGGCTGGGCGTAAGATCATGCTCGACCGCTTGGAACCCATCGTTATCCGCCTCTATGACGAACCTAGTACTCGCACCCGGCTAAAAAAAGTACTTGGTTTGGATGCTGAGGGAGCTTACATGGTCATCGGTTTCGATGGCTGGACCAAAATAGTCGAAGCGCAGGAGGAATACGCCACCGACATCTGTCTGGCTCATGACGCTGAAATCCTCGGACGCGAGTCAGGCGAACAATCGTGGCAGCATCGCTACGATTTTTACTTTCCGCCCAAAGTGCTCGATCTGCCGTGGATGTTTGGCACTATGGATACACTCTGCACTTACGATAAAATCGAAAACCTGTACTGGACGAAGAAACGGGCCATCGAGGAAGGATTTGCAGATTACGATATCAGATACATTGCCCACTTCTCACATTGGTATGCCTGGGGGGTGATGGTTTATGACAGGTTCATCATCGAGGAGCCGCCCGAGGATGCCGCTGAAGCTCTGCGTCTGCACAATACGATCTGGGATTTGGCGGTTAAGAAATCTCTGGAGTGCGGAGGGATTATCAACGAACATCATGGAGTTGGACTGAAACTGGCCCGGCATGTGCGAGCCCAATACGGCCCGGCGTTTCAAGTTATAGAAACGCTTAAGCATGGCCTCGACACACATAATGTGCTGAATCCCGGAAAGATGGGCTTTGGCCCTGTGAGACGTTAAGGACCTAGCGATTGATCCCAGGCTGCGCTGAGAAAATCAGGTCCCGCTGGCGCAGGTAGCAAGCAGCAGGTCGCAGGTGCGAGTTCGGTTGCAGACAAAGTGACGAACCGGATCCGTGAATGGTGAGTGGCTCGGCGTACGCCGGGCCACCATTTTTAAGATTTTCTCTTTCGATTTCTTTCGAAACCGCTTGACTTCGCAGGATTTACTTAGTACAATACTAACGAAATCTTTCGGAAACACCTTTTCCACGAGTGATTATCAGTCATTTTGTGAGGTCGTGTATGGGCAAGGAACACCGACTTGCCGAACGAAGACAAGCGATTTTAGCAGCGCTGGATGAAACCGGACAGCTCTCGGTTGCAGAGTTGAGTACCCGTTTCAATGTGTCCGAGGTCACGATCCGGGGAGATCTCGAAGCGTTGAGCCAGCAGGGATTGGTGTTGCGTACCCGGGGTGGGGCTCTGGCAACCAATGTGTTACCTGAGTTTAGTTTCGATGTACGCCAGCAGCAATTCGCCGAGCAAAAAGCGCGTATTGGACGGGCAGCGGCGGACATTATCAATGATGGGGATACGATAGCGCTCGATGCCAGCACCACAGCCCTCGCCATCATCCCCCACCTGACCTCCTTTACTGAACTGACGGTGATCACTTACAGCTTACGCGCAGCGATGAGCCTCTTACGCCAACCACACGTACATGTCTTTATGCCGGGTGGCCGTCTGCGCCGCCAGTCGATCGCCCTGGTGGGCCAATATGAAAACACCGTGCTCACCGACTTCCATGCTCGGCTGGGCTTTTTCGGGGCGCGGGGATTGACGCTGGACGAAGGGCTTACTGACGTGGCGCTGGAAGAAGTACAGATGAAACGCACGATGTTTGCACGTTGCCAGACACTGGTCGCGCTTATCGATTCCCGAAAATGGGGGCAGATCGCGACCACCACATTCGCTCGCCTGGAGCGACTCGATACCATCATCACCGACCACGATGCTCCCTCAGATCTGGTTGATGAAATCCGTGGTCGAGAAATTGAAGTGATTCTTTCCTGACACAGCACTAACCATCCCCGAAAACGAGGTGGTCGAGATA